>VEPM01000020.1 GCA_012026795.1 Candidatus Methanoperedens sp. | reverse complement strand
AAAAGTTAGGCCATACATATTTGAATTAGCAAGGAGTTCTTTGCACTAAGGTTTGTCAAAAAAATTAGGCTGATTTTACGTTTCTTTGAAAGTCAAGTAAAACCCTGGGCAATCCCCAGATAAATTGAATCTTTCAACATCAGCTCTTTGTCCGTGTTTTTCCTGCTTTTAGCAGTCCACTGGAATATTCCTGTCAATATCAGGAAAAATGCTATTAATATCATTGCTGCACTCCCTGCAAAATTAAATTTATCCAGACCGAATAATAAAAGCGGAGTCCCGATAAGACCTGTCAGCAAGGTCGTAATAATGATGAAGCTTGTTAATGTGTTAGCATGTGTATCTTCTGCTGGGTTTTTGATGTAATTATAAAGATTCTTCAGGATTCCAAGAATTTCTATTTTGAAGTAAACCATGGCTGCCAGCAAAGTGCCTATATGCAGCCATAATGCGATCACAAGGGCTTCAGAAAGGGTTTTGTTGTAGAATTTTACCATAATAAGGGCTTCCACGCCCTTGCTTGAAACAGGGAGCCATTCAAGTATTCCCTGCAGAGTTCCAATTAAAATATAGCTTAGAACATCCATATTTTCGTAAAAAATCCGCCGGAAAAACCGGCGGTTCGTATTTCAACATATACTACTGTTTAATAGCCTTTGCCATTACTCCATAGAGGTCTGTATTATCAACAGCCCTTCCTAATGCTTTGCTGCCTGGACCCTGGCTCCAGATAATAGTATCTACGCCAGTATGGTCACCGCTTGTCCAGCCAGCGTCCACAGACTCACCGGCGCTGAGAAGCTTATCAGGTCCGTTTATGGCAAAACCGCCTGTTTCGTGGTCAGGAACTACAATAAGAAGAGTATGTTCTCTTCTGGCGGGGTTTTCGTTTACCCAGTCCAAAACAACCTTCACTGCCTCGTCAAAGGCTAAAGTTTCACCGATCTGGTAATTCAAATCATTAGCATGATTAGCCCAGTCAACCTGGGAGCCTTCGACCATGAGGAAGAAACCATCCCTATCCTTTTCCAGGATATCAAGGGCGCCTGATGTCATTTCCGGCAGTCTCGGCTCTGTTATTCCGGATGTACGAAGATATTCAGGTGTCATGCTGCTGTTATTAAAAAGTCCAAGCAGTTTCACAGTTCCGTTTGCTACGGCAGAATCCATTCCGGCTTTGGTATAGACTAATGAATAACCTTTTTGCTCAGCCTGAGATATGAAGTTTCCAGAAGTACCGCATTTATCCTGTTTTGTTGAATTAAATTTCTCAACACCGCCACCCAGCATTACATCAACTCCGGTCACCTGAATGTATTGCCTGGCAATTTCATTCTCGCAGTTGCGGGACTTAACATGTGACCCAAATACTGCCGGCGTGGCATGGGTAATTGTGGAAGTAGCCACAAGACCTGTAGCTTTACCTTCTGCTTTAGCCAGTTCCAGAATGCTGGGATTATAGGGGCGGCCATCATTATGATAGCAGATTTCGCCGTTATTGAATTTCTCACCGCATGCCCAGGCTGAGCCAGCGGCGGCAGAATCGGTTATGATGCTGTTGTTTGAATAGGTTCTCTGGTATCCGATGTTCTCAAGCGTCTCAAAATATAAAGGTGCACCGCCAGGCCCGCTCTTATATATCCTGGCTGCTGTCGTATCTGCCATACCCATACCGTCAGGTACCATTAAGATGATGTTTTTGACTTCTTGATGGTTCTCCTGGTAGTTTTCAGATCCCGATAGCTCATTCTGATTTTTACTCGCATTTATAGATGGCACAAATATAGCTGCCAGCACATTAGTTAATATCAGCAGTGTGCAAATTCCAATTAATTTACTTTTTTTATTCATTATTCCTCCTTTCTTAAGTGATACAAAATCAATGATTTTGCTATCGGAGATATTCATATTATAAAGTTTATATAGCTGATCAAAATAATCTATATAATCTATATAATATCAATATTGTCTGGATTTATCTTAAAAAGTCAGGGGTTTCCGTTTTTCATATTCTCTCATAGGAGAAATTTAATTAACTCAAACATCAGATCACCGTAGAAAACAGCCGTGAAAAAACCTAACGTTATGGGAATCATAAAAGGTAACTCCGGGGTCACCCAGATCTCATCTTTTATTAAACATTTCCCTGAAAGATCCTTAAGCTCCCTGATCGTTTTCTCGTTAATTTCCATACCATCCCATTTAAAATGGGATCTGACCCTGCCATCTGTCATTTCAAAACCCCGGATCAACCGGATATGTCTGCCTGCAAGCTTTGAAATTCTCGTTTTATAACCCATGAAAATATATGCCGGATTATCGAAATTTAAACCCATTTCCGCCAGGTTATATAAAGCCAGCCCGATGGGAACGACAGCTGTCAGTAGTGCTGCGTTGGCTAAGATACTCAGGGCAAAAATATCATAGATGGGTTTATTCAGGGGAAAAGCATATCCCAGAGCCTGGAAACCCGGATAGGTCGGAATGGTCAATGACATGACCATAAGCGCTTTGGCATCAGCCCCGCCGAATGCGCCTGTTTTAAAAAGGATATAGGCAAGTATGAAGATGAATCCTGCTGAAATAATCAACGGACGCAGAGCAAGTTCCTTATATAACGAGAAATCATAAGAAATAGAAATAATGCTGCCAACAAGCATTACCAGCCATACATTATTGGCCACCCTGCGCTTTTTAATATCCGAATAACATGCATAAAGCAGAAACGGAGTACAGAATAAGATTTTTAAAATATCAAATACGCTCTTTTCCATCAAATCCTCTTGCTGATATTTTATTGTAACTGAATATTGATTTCTTTCGCCTTTTCCAGGATCATTTTTCCTTTATCTGTAGTTATGTATTTATTGTGTAGGTAATATATAAATCCTTTTTCCAGGAGAAAACCAAGATATTTTTCTGTTAGCTGAAAGTTCAGGTTCGCACCATAGACAATTTTTGTTTTATTTACTCCTTTTTTCGCAATTTCAAGAATATCGATAATTATATCAAGCCTTCCCCGCATATTGTTCCTCTTTTTTTTATGTCCGGAGGCAAAGTCATCTTCTGAAACTGTTGATGTACAGGATCTCTACTTTTAATTATACGTGATATTCTTCTCCATCATGAAATTAATTAAATTATCAATCCATCTTTTCATTGTCACGCCGCTGCGGGCATAACTCAGCAGTGTACGTTCGATCCCATCTCTCCATGGCACTCCCCTGTATTTTGCCTTGAATTCCTCTATATGCGCCTTTTGCGCTGAATTCTCAAAAACACGTGATAAAGTTTTTAGAATATATTGCAAATTCTTTTTTTTCATAAATCTCTCCCTGATATCTGAAATCCTGATTAATAATAATTATTTTTTCTTTTATCTTTTCTTTTGCAAATCGCTATAATCCTGTTTTCAGGAACTCTGTCCCACCTATTGAAGCTGCTTATGTACAGTATATCCTCGTTACGGCTCCGTTCTATGAACCGGATATCTCCTCCTTCATGGATCTTACCCGACTCGAGTTTGAATTTTACTATGTCTCCTGTAGAATATTCCATACATTCACCGTTATTCATTTTTGCTGGATGGTTAAGCTGATAAGAAAAAAGAAATTATGAGGAACTTTCCTCATAATCGATGTTTATTTAATTGCTGAAGAATCCTTCCTGCTGTACGATCTTCTGTCCGTCCGGGGTCATAATCCAGTCAAGATATGTTTTGATTGCGCCTGTAGGTATGCCCTGGTTGTAGTAGAAGAGATCTCTTGAAAGACCCTTTCCGGTTGATGTTAAGCTGATGCTTGCTGAGTCGTAATCCTTGCCTACACCCTTAGTATCACTATTAGCTGCTGTATTGTTCATTTTTCCAGCCAAGACGTTAACATTGCCATTCACATTAGTGCCGGTGAATCCTACATCAACGAATCCGATTGTTTTCCCTGTTGCATCGTTGGCAATTGCATCTCTTATACCCTGGTTGCCTTGGTATCCTGTAACGTTGCTCGAATTAAGCTGTTTGTCGACTGAGTTGACGAGACCGATCCATGCCGCAAAAGTTTCTTCAGTTCCAGATTTGTCTGAGCGCTGAACTACTTTATAATTCGAGACAGGTATTATGGCGCCGTTTTGGTATGCGTTCTTCAAATCAGTGAAGCATATATTTGTAGCTGAGTTTGCGCATCCTGTACTATTATCAACATTAAATTCAGTCTTACCAGCCATTACGATCATGCCAGTTCCAATCTTTGACTCAAAGACTTTGGCATTCTCTCCTGCTTCCTGGATGATTGCTGTTTCTCTCTTTGGTATAACTATTCCAGATATGGTCTTATCACTGGAAGACCACTTGGATGAGCTTGCGCCCATTTCTTGAGTTGGTTTTGTTGTAGTCCATGCTAATAACTGCCCAACTTCAGAGCCTCCGCCGCCTATGTTGATTGTAATAGCAGGGTATTTCTTCATGAACGCTTCAGCGGCAGCCTGCGTAACGGGCAATAGTGTGGTGCTGCCCTTGATGTCGATCGTTCCCATTGCATTTAAGTTCTTATCTCCAGTCTGATCCTTCGCATTCTGCTGCGAGGACTGTACAAGTATTCCCACACCTGCTGCTGCCACTGCTGCGATCACGATCAAAATCAATGTCGCGATTGCTGGCGAGACGGCTTTTGCGTCATGCAGGAATGCCCTAATTTCCTTCATATTTACCATTTTTATGTTCTCCTTTATTTTTTCTATCCAATATTTAAGTGATGCCCATCGGCATGCCCTCTGAGTGTTATATACTTTCAATTCGAAGTTTGGCGGACACGGATTTATAGCATCACCGATCATACTAATTTCATAAACTATTTTATGCAAACCCTCATAAACTATAGAGAGTTCTATAGTCTATTTTTATTTTCAAGCATGAAACCAGCGCCCCCGCTCTCCCTACGCGGGGGGCATGGTTTCGACGTAACAGAAGCCCTTACTATGGCAAAAGAATGAGTAAGTAAGGGTTCCTTTTTCGGCGTTCTGGCGGCAAGCGTATGAGCCGCCAGAGTCACTCTAATTTTGGAAACTATAATAGGATGAGCCTCATAGACTATATAGAACCATATAATCTACTTTTATTCGTTCAAAGCATGAAACAGGTGCCCCGGATCGGAGATGAAGAGACCTGAGGCACCAGTTCATGATTAATGAAGCCCGGCCATGGGTAAAAAAGTAAGATACGTCAAGGGCTTCATATTCCTCCTACGGGTTGTGTGATTTAGCGGCATGATCCTATAGCCGCCACATCACTATAATTCTATAAACTATTTCAGGACTACCCTCATAAACTATAGAGAGTTATATAGTTTATTTTCCCCTGTAACCGTTCAGGATTTTAAATTTAGAAAATACCGGACAGTAGGTTCTTGATAGATTCATAAATTCACAGGGAAACGCCGTGCATTGAAGACAATATTTTATTTGCCTTTTTTTCTGATTGCGCGTTTTGATATTTAATTTTTATGAGCATGCAAATTTTTTTTGGTAAGTATCCGGATAAATACAGATAAAATTTATCTATGTAATCTATATAGTATTTTTGGAGTTCAGCAGAATAACCATTTGTTGCTACTGAAAAAATAGAAATTGATTCTGATATTTTTCCCGGTTAGGAGTGAGATGGAAAGATTATATCGCCTTGTTTCAGGCTTTTTTTTTAGCTGCAAGGATTATTACACCAAGCGCACCCATCACAGGGAAGACCGCAAATATCGCAGCCGGAAGATTTACTGATGGAGAATACCACGATACAGAAGCGGCGCTGTAGAGTGAAAGGACAAAAATCATAACTGCACCCATAACTTCATTGCGCATACCTGATTCTGGTTGCATCAAATCATAAAACCATCCTACATAGAAACAATAGAGGTATATAGAACAAAACAGGAAAAAATAACGATGCTGCTATATTATAATCAGCCCGATACCTATATACTTTTAGAGAAGTCAATGGCTAGCTCTGCCACATTTGCAGCATAATCCCCTATCCTTTTCACACTGTCTGCTATAAGCCCCAGGGATATAACAGTGTCAGGATTCATACCTGTTGAAATATTTCTGGTTTTTCGCAGATCTTCGCTTATTTTTTTATGTTCGTCAATAATCCTGTTTGCAAGTTCTACATTGCATTTTGTAAAAGAAACGACAGAATCGTTGACAAGCCTGTAAGAAACGATCCCGATTTTAACAATACCTTCAAGCATGGCAGGAGGGATTTTGTCACATGATTCCAGTATTATGCCAGCGATCTTACCCGCATGGTCTGACACACGCTCTAACTGGTCGCTTGCCAGCCTGTAGTAGAATGCCCCTGTCAATCCGAGTTCACTTTTTTCAGATATCCTTGAATGGAGTAAAATATCCATGAACTGTTTTGATATCAACAGGTGGAGTCGATCGATCTCATCATCCTGCTTTACGACTTCAGAGGCAAGAATTACATCCCTTGTGTTCATTGCCTTTATTGTATTATCAAGCATCCATTGCACTTTTATATGCATGCGCCGAAAGCTCATATCGATAGGCATCTCCCCCGGATTCGATATATCCTGGATTATCACTTTATCCGGTGTCTCTTCAATAATCTCAATACCTATCAATTTTTTCACTATAGTTGTTATGTCTTTTTTCTGTTCATATGTTATATTCCTGCCTTTTAGTTCGATCATACGATACCCGGCAACGTAGGTGGCTATTATATCTCTTATCAGCGGCTCGCCTGCCCTCCCATCTATAGTTAAGGTTTTTAGACTCTGAGACACCAAACCGCCGTTTGAGGTTAAAAGAAGGGAACCATCCTCCTGGGGGTGCATATGAACAAGGGAACCTGATATTATTCCGACATTTATAGCCCACTTCTTAGGAAGAGAAACAACGAACGTTGATTTGCCTGTTATCTGGACTTTTCTTATTTCTGGATTGATCATGTTAATGATACTTTATGAGGTCAGTAAATACTATATACCTTTTCCCAAGAATATATAGACCATATATAATATCAGTAGATTAGATGAGTATTTTTTTTCGAAGAAAGGTCCATCCTGATAAGAATATTGCCATCATGACCGTAATTGCTGAAATTGCAAGGATGGCGTTGGAGTACGCTTCGCTCCTGAAATACCAGGATAAACCCCCGAATGTATGTGCCAGCGATATCAGGGCAAGTATGGCTGATGCGCAATAGAAGATATTTTTATCCGAAGAGAGCATTTTCAGTGCAAGGTAAGATGAGAAGAAATAAAAAATCACAGTAAAGAAAACATAAGGGATTACCATGTCGTTTTTGACTGCATATACCAGCAGTGGGCTGAACTCATTCCGGATCAGATTTTCCTTCGACCCCGAAAACCAGATGGTAGTGGAATAATCTATGATTGCAGAGGCAGAAAAAAAGACGGGTAGAGCTATCAATATCTTACCCATCGTTCCATTCATTGACATGGTAATAAGTTAGACTTTATACTATATAAAAATATTACTTATAATTATGATTATTATTATCATTTGGAAAAAGTATAAATTCTTTTCTTCCTTACATATTTTTTCAAAATCTTCTCCACGGCAATACCGCAATTGACTATTGACAATATAATCAGCTAAATTCCCTCGCATAGCTGATATATCCATTCTTTTCTATAATATCCTGTCCTTCAAATGATAGCGCCCACTTTATGAAGGCATCCGCAAGAGATGATTTCCCCTTAGTTACAAAGTATAGGGGGTGTGAAAGCTCCAGAGGATAATAGGAGTTGTTCACATTATCGCTGATTGCAGCAAGCGTGAAGTTGGAATAGCTCATATTTGTGTATGTTATATTGTTACTCTCATTAAAGAGGTCCGCTATATACACATTTCCCAGTTTATCCTGAGAGTCAACATAACCGTATTCTATGAATCCTATAGATTCTGGCATGTTTTTCACAGCATCAAGAATGCCGGCACCGCCTTTAATGGGAATAATACCCGGGGCAATTGTATTGGTCCCTATATACTGGAAAAAGGCGGCCTCTGTACCGGTATAACGAGAACTCATATTCTGCATATGATACACCGTAAATGAACCCGGGGCGCTGTATTTGTTTTTCAGGTCATTTTTGCTAAATTTGATATTCGGCGTGCTGCTATGAACTATGACAACAATTCCCGAAGTGCCAAACTTTTGGGCTACAAGGTCGGGATATTTTTCCATCTCATATGGAGACGGTTCCCTGTCAGAAATCCCGATATCTGCTAAACCGGAAGATACAGAGCCTATGGAAACATTAGAAGTACCGCCCAGGGAATCACTTTGCTGTAACTGGAGCTTCACTCCCGGATTCTTATCATTATAAGCTTTTACGAGCTGGCTCACCGCAGGAATAGCAAGGTCAGAACTTATTACATTTATTTTGATAGCCCCGGTGTCTGCACTGTTGCCATTGCTGACAACCTTATCTGTCTGGGAAGTCACACCCTGCATCGTGCCTGCAAGGAATGCAACGGATCCAGCCACCACTATGATAAGAAGGAGCGCAGATACGACCATGGAAACGGCTTTTGTGTTATCGGTTAATCTCATAAGTAGCTCTGTGTATTTTACTTTCTGATAAAACTAATCTCTATAGATTATAGGGTTCTTTTTTTGGAAAAGAATGTTTCTACAGCTTATTCTTGTCCTTTTGTTTGTCTTTTTTTGGGCTGATGGTCCTATTTATGAACACAGCCAGTCCTCCTCCTGCCAGCAGTACCAGAACTACATAAGGAAGTTGTTGAGGGCTTAGAAAAGACCTGATGATATTCAGGATATTCCTGGATGTATCTGCTAAAGGTAATTCTTCTGTTGGAATTGAAGAAGATTTAGCCGAAGAAGCATTAACAGGAGTTTTTTCATCAGGAGGCACGACGGAAGATGCAGTATTTTCCTGTTTAGAAGGTGATGTAGATTTTATCTCAACCTGATTGGAAACACCGGAGCCTGAATCTTTCTGTGTTTTCGTTTCGGGATTATAATCTGACCAATATTCTTTAAAATCGAACCTTGCATAAGGCAATGTGATATTATCCGAGATATTGTTTAATTTTAATATATAGCTATTGTTATAGGATTCATCCGGCTGCAAAACAGTGCTGAAGTTCAATTCCCCGCCCATTATCTCCATATCAGGTAGAATGGAATCCGCCACCTTAACAAGCGCTGCCCTGCTTCCGTTGTTTTTCACAGTTACATTCACGGTAACATTTCCAGTTTCTCTTATCTCTGTCTTATCGGCGGTCTTTGTGATAATGATATCAGAAGAGCGCAGGATAAAAGAATTGTTACCTGTAGAGAGATTATATGTTATATTATTAAAGATAACATAAAGAGTCGCAGGCGCCAGGGTATATTCCTTTCCTGTAACAGGCTTAAGCGGCTTGATCAAGTATTCTTCCTGCCATATTTCTCCTTTTTTCAGGGATATGCCCCAGCCCAGTTCCCGTGGCTTCGAAATAATGCCCTCAGAAATCGAATCATTCACCCATACATAAGAAAAATCGTATGTACCGATGTTTTTTACAACGACCGATACCGGGATGAATGGATGAGATGGATTCACATGGGCTTCTGCGGGCACCGTCTTAACAATCGTAAAGTTATTCGCAATATCGAATTCGAGATCACTTTTTATCAGAATTTTAAGCTCTGCATACGGAGATGGGATATATTTACCAGTTACAACATCCAGGGCAATTATCCTCAGCGAACCCTGTGCCCCTTCATATACAGTCTCATTGTAAAACTCAGAGCCATCAATGAAAGTATTGTTTTTCTGTGTTAGCGCAGCAAAAAATAAGGAATCTCCATTCCTGGAAATTTTCAATAATACATAATCGTCGCACCCCCATGCTTTTCTTTTAAAGGCGTCTGATTCAACATCACATTTTGTCTTATTTGCAGGCTCTTCCACCGTGCCAGGACGAAAATCTGCTGCTGTAATATTATAACCTGAAATATCAACACTTTTTCCCCAGTACACAGTTGCCATATGTTCTTCCCATTCAGAGGCAGATGCAACCGCTATTATATTCATTAATACAATGAAAAACAGGATAGCTTTCATTGCCCGAAGATAGAATGAGGCGCTATTAGGCTTTTTTGTATATAGTTCATATATTCTATATAGACAAATTATTAATTTAGTTCATGCATTCCCCGGCTGGAATGAAATCATTTTCTGAAAGCCTCAATTTTATTAAATCAGATCAGTTTCCCCTGCACATCCGCAGGTATCTTTTTCCAAAAAGAATTCCTGGTAATGGAAACGGAAGCAAACATAATAGCAGCGCTGAACTTGAATTGCATATTAAGCAGCTTGAGGAACAGATACTTGACAGGAAAGAAGAGCGTAAAACCAATATCATGGAGACCCTGCTGCCCTTTAAGAATAAACCGGTCCGTGAGATAAATTTAACATATCCGCTAGCTCATGACCAGTTTGCCAGGATAACCTATGATAGCAGCACCGAAGAACTCGTCTATGTTCCGGTTGAGCCTGTGATCGAAGGAAGAGAGATGGAAACCTTCCGGATGATCAAGGGCATTTTTGAAGGTGAACTGGATATGGAAAGCATACAGACCAACCGCTATGCATACATTGATAAAAAAACTGCAGAAATTATTGACTTATACAATATAAAAGTAAGCAAGGAAACACGTGATAAAGTGCTTTATTTTCTTAAGAGGGATTTCATAGGATACGGTGAGATAGACCTTTTAATGAATGATCCCGTTATAGAGGATATAAGCTGCAACGGTCCGGGCAGGAACGTCTATATTTATCACCGTGTCTTTGAATCACTTCGTACACTTGTGAAGTTTGAGAACGAATACAAATTAAATTCATTTATATTGAAGATGGCCCAGATATCAGGAAGACATATTTCTATACTTGATCCCATCACGGACGCAACCCTGCCTGAAGGCAGCAGGATTAACCTCACTTACAGTAACGAAGTGACAAGGAAAGGCTCATCTTTCACCATCCGCAGGTTCAGGGGAGAGCCGATTTCCTTTATAGACCTGTTAAAATACGGGACCTTGAATTCCAAACAGCTTGCTTATCTCTGGATTATCGTAGAATATGGTAAGTCGATCCTGGTTTCAGGCGGCACCGCTTCGGGAAAAACAACATTGCTAAACGGTATCTGCCTTTTCATAAAACCAGAATCAAAGATTGTGAGCCTTGAGGATACGGCAGAGATCAATATTCCTCATGAGAACTGGATACAATCCATAACAAGGAGCGGTTTTGGAAGAGGGGAAGAAAGTAAAGGAAATTCCAAACGCGGGGATATCGGCCTGTATGAACTGTTAACAGCCGCCCTGAGGCAGAGACCCGAATATATAATCGTTGGTGAAGTCAGGGGCGCTGAGGCGATCACTCTCTTCCAGGCGATCTCAGTTGGTCATGCTGCCATGGGAACGATACACGCCGGATCCATGGATGAACTTGTTAATCGTATCGAATCCTTTCCCATGAACGTTCCGCGAAGCCAGCTTGCAAGCCTTGATCTTGTAATTTTTGCAAGCAGGATACGCATTAACAACAGCTATGCCAGGAGGGCTATAGACATGGTGGAGATCGGAGGGATTGATCCGCTAACAAAGAATCTTATTACGAATACTGTTTTCCACTGGGATCCTTATACGGATCATTCAAATTACACCGGAAAAAATATTCTCCTGGGAAGTATAGCCGCCGAGCATGGTATACCGATAGAGTACATGGAAAAGGAATTAGAACAGAGGGAAAAAGTGATCGACTGGATGTACAGGAACACGATTACAAACTACAAGGACGTGGCAAAGGTCCTCAAATCATATTACAGCTCGCCAGACGAACTCCTGGAAAAGGTTAATTTGATATGAATAATGCCTATAAAAAATTCTGCTATCGTCTGCTAGGGAAATATATTGAGGGAAGCAGCCTTGAAACTGAATTCTCCTTAACCCTTCGCCAGGCGGAAATTAATATCAGGGGCAGCATGTTCCTATCTATATTACTTGTAAGTTCACTCTTAATCGGACTTGTGATCGGAACGATTTTATTTCTCCTTCCCATTAAAATCTTTAATCCCATAAGTGCTGCTTTTCTGGTTTTTGCAGCGTCCTCAAGTGCGTCATATTTCCAGCTTACCTCAAAAATCCAGAACAGGCGTCTTAACATTGATCGCCATCTGCCTTTTGCTATCAGCCATATGTCCATACTGGCGTCCACAGGCACAACTCCGATGAACATCATTCATTTGCTTGCATCTTCTGACCACGGTGCTGTTTCTGGTGAACTCAAGAAAATCATCTATTCTGTGGATATTCTGGGTAAAGACTTTATAGCAGCTACCGTAGATATTGCAAGGATTACACCCTCCCCGCACATGCGTTCCATGCTCATCGAATTAACCAGAATGGCACACACCGGCGGGAGCATGGAATCATATCTGCACGGAAGGCTTGACCAGCTCCTGATAATCAAACGTGAGATGCAACAAGAGCTAAACCAGTCCCTGGGTCTCTTTAGCGAGATGTATATAACATTCATAAGCACCGGGGTCATTATGGCAGTACTGGGCGTGACAGTCGGGAGTATTCTCATGGGAGGACAGATAGGTCCGTTCAGGTCGAGTGAAGTTTTTAATATATTCATATATTTCATAATGCCTGGAGCCAATATACTTTTCTTTGTGCTCCTGATGGTCATGTATTCACCTTACGGGGAGGATTAATGAATGTTTTAAAAAAGATATTTATCCGGTATAAAATTAAAAGGGAATTCTTTATCCTCCTGATTCCTGCGCTTATAGCAATAATGTTGATCGTGGTTTATATGCTGCCAGCCGGGGATGAAAAAAAACAAAATATAGAATATACACCTGAGGATGCCCCTGTAAATATTAATAAATCATTAAATGAAACAGCGGCAAAACAATCACAGGGAATAAAGATCACTCTTGACCAGGTAATAGTCTTCGCGGTACTGATAACGATAACACCTTACAGTGTAGATGTATATCTTGATAATAGGAGGAAAAGAAGGTACGAGCAGGAGTTTATTGGTTTTCTATATGAACTCTCCGAACTCCTGCGCGGGGGTCTTGATCCGCTGAATGCCCTAACCGAGATAGCATCTCCTGCAGTAGAATCCGAGCAAAGCCTTAACACCCTGGCGCCTCACCTGAGAAAAGCAGCAGCACAAATAGCATGGGGTGTTTCTTTTGAAAATGTTATCAGCAGCATGGCTGATTCGCTTAAAAGCCCGCTGATAAGCAAGTATGGTTACCTCATAGTCCAGGCCTCAAAACTTGGGGCCATCAGTCCGGCTATCATCCTGAAAGCTGCAGACGACCTTGAAAAAACCCTTCAGCTTGAGCGCGAAAAAGAGGCAGAACTGAAGGAATTCATTATGATCATTTATGCGGCAGAATTCATTCTTATCGGAATAATCTATCTCCTCAACAACACCCTCCTGCCCTCTATTCTGGATATGGTGAAGGAAGGATCGGGTGCAGCTTTCGGGATTTCGTCAATTGGAATGGATATCGCTGCTTTCAAAAGAGGTTTCTTCCATGTGATAATGATCAACGCTTTCGCAAGCGGGATCATTGCAGGGCAGATATCGGAGGGAAAGGCAAGGCATGGTTTAAAACATTCGATCATATTAATGATCTTGGGCTATATAGCGAGCCTCGCGTTTTTGCTGGATTAACATTCCCGGATCAGGATTTTGAACACAAACTCTGCAAAATGATGGAGAATAATTAAAATTAATTAAATATTAAATGATTTATTACGCCTTATCTTCTCTGCCCACTGTTTTAGACAGGTTTTCCTTCACAACTTCATTTAATTTTTTGATATTGTCTTCAGAAAGGGGTAAATCTAACTCCATAATCTCTTCTTCATCTATCTCTCCTTTAATTTGACGGCGTCTTATAATCTTGAACTTCCCGGAATGGTTATGGTACTCATTTTGTCTGGCCTTTAAAATAGTAATAATTAAATCAATTACCGATTTTACGAGAACTATAGATGCTGTTCCAAACCCAAGATAAACAATAATTTCTGGCCCAGTTTCATGGCATTCTAAAACAAGTCTCGTTTTGTTTTTATCTATTATGACATCTCCTTCATTTTTTACTGGCCCACTTGGATAAATATATTCATTGATAGTATCCCATGTTTTAGACCAATGATTAAGGCAACAACATCCTCCTTCTGCAGGTTTGATTTTGATAGAAACATAATTCTCATAATCAGCAGGAGTACTCATCAAATCAATTGCTCTATCTATACTTCTAGTATTCATACTATTACTCGTTCTCTCAGGATTTAAAATAACGTGTTTATATAATGATCCTTCCCACAGCCTACACATATCTCAAAATAATTAATTCAATTTTATTGTATAATTGTATTATCCTACAAAAGGACCGCAAGAAAAACACTAACTAAAAATTATAGATTATTAGTTCGAAACTTTGATATGATATCAAAATGATATAATTATATATGGTAGAAACTCAGGTAATTTTTAGACTTGATAAAAGGTTACTTAAACAATTTGATGACACTCTTGAAATGTCCGGATTCAAGACCAGGAATGAATGGTTTAGAGCAGCGATCAGGAAATTCCTTGATGACATTGAACGAAAAAAAGCGCTTCAAAAGCTCAAAAAAACCGAAGTGGATGGATTAGAAGAGAAGGATATCGAACAAATGGTCAATAGATGGCGTTCCGAGAAGACAAATGATAATTATTGATACGAATGTTCTTTTGGCTTTTCTTCTCACAGACGGTATAACTCGTAAAATCATCACAGAAAACCCGGAGATTTTTATGTCTCCAAAACACTGTTATGATGAATTATGGGAACATAGGAACCGCTGGAATAATAACAGGCTGCAGGACGATGAATTACTTGAAATCATTGCTGATGTGAAAAGGCTGTTCGTAATGGTCATATTTCCAGAGGTTTATAATCCTTATGTATTGGAGGCGGAAAAGCTCACTGTCGATAAAGATGATGCGCCGGTTATTGCGCTTGCTTTATCAATCGATAATGAAGGAATATGGACGTTCAACACAAAGCATTTCAGGCAGAAAATTTTTGGAGACCGCATTAAAGTGCTTTCCACAAAAGATGTCATCAAGTTAGTATCCTTTGATTAAAAAATAATAAAACTTCAGCTCACACTTTTCGCAATAAGAGGCAAACCTGCGATGCACGCCTTGCTTAAGGCATCGTCCATATACTTAAGCAGCGCCCTGGGGTTTCCTTTAACCTGCGAATTCAAATTATATATGAACTCTTTTGTAAAGGGAAAGATAGGGTCCATATTCGAGATAGACCTGCTTACAGCAAGCCTTTTAGCTGCCATTAGCTCAGCTTCTTTATCTGCAAGCCCATCCAGGATGTATATTTTGTTTATCCGGTCTATGAAAGAAGGATTAGCTATTTTGATGCCCTCAAGAGCTTCTTTATTACATGTAAAGCACAACAGGCTTCCAGCCTTTATATTATTCACGAGGGATACCAGGAATTCCGTGAAGTTATTATCTGCGCAATCGATATTATCCAGCAGGATGTAGGAAGGCATCTGCTCTGTTAGCATCGTTGATGCCAGTATGCCGTATTCAGTGGGTGTTTTGGAATATTTTAATGATTTTTTTATTTCTTTGACATATCCTGGCATTCGCATCCGCCACATAAAACCCATTTTGTCATTTATTTGCTTCAGCCCGCTTCCAAATAATCTATTCATGTTAGCTGTAAAATCCTGATCAACACTTAGAGTAATATGGAACACGCCGCTCTTGGCAGCTACATCATCAAGCCATCTCAATCTCTCGGTTTTTCCAATTCCAAGGTCTCCTGCGTATGCCACTACGGCTTTTCCCCCACCCGATACTTCTCCAACTATGGATGCCAGTTCACTATCTATCTTCTGGCTCACGTGCAAAAGGCTGACATTACCTATTGATTCAGCGGATATCTCCCTGAATGGATTTGAATTCAGGCCATATAGTTTATAATCATTTGTCATCTTATCTCAATTATTCCTTATTTTAAACTATTTATGTTGTAAACGCCCACCCGAATCGTTAAATTAACCTCTATAGTCTAAATACATCTACATACACTATGAGGGGATGCATTAATTGGCCAGAAGGGGAAAATATGACCTGTGAAATTGATTGATGATGAGTCAGGGCTTTCAGTTGTTGTCGGTACGTTGCTGCTGATAATAGTTGTGGTCGGTTCTGTATCCGCCCTTGCTCTCATGGTGAACGAGGCACAGAAAAAGGAGATGGAGAGGAACAGCTTTCGTATTGCCGTAGAGAGTGAGAACCTGAAGATCACATCGCTTGCCCCCAGGACTGACAATCCTGGTGATGAGAATTGGAGTATCATAAAAATAAACATCGTAAACATGAATACAGAAGAAGCCAGGATTGTTGGTATCAACATTAATGATAGAAATGCAAAAAACTATACAGATGGTGTGAGAGAATATAATTTCCCGGGTCAATTCGCTGTACCAGGGGGCGCAAGCAGGCAGATTATCTTAAACCTTATTTCCAACTCTTCCTCAAACTCTACTTCCTCTCTTAACATTTCATTTACATCCCCTTTTAATATTTCCAGAAAAGATCCTATCAGAGTAATTCTATTTACCAGCCTGGCAAACAACTTTGAGCGTGTTTTTCTTCCTCCTGTTCCCATCATAAAAGTGAATGTCGAGTCTGAGATTATCGCAAATATATCCCGGGAAGTCCTCACCCTGGAAGGTTCAGATTCCATTGACAGCGAAGGAACGATTATTGACTATTCCTGGCAGGGTGACAATTTCGCTCCAGGCAGCGGAAAGAAATATAGGACGAATAATTTCACCAGGCCATTCAATGTCACCCTTACTGTGACAGATAGCAATGGGATGCAGGGTTTTACTCGATGGGTATATCCATAAAAATTCTTCTTATGAACTGTGTGTTTTAAGATAGCAGTCTCAAAAATGATATATATTTTATTCCAATAATCTATATATGTTATAAACTATCAGTAGAGTAATGATAATATGGAAGCACGGAAAGTTTACGTAAGCGGCGGCTCTACCTATGTAATTTCACTGCCCAAGAAATGGGTTAAGAAGACTAACCTGAAGCCAGGAGACTCCCTGATGGTCACGGAACATGGCAGTTCTTTGCTGATAGGGACCAGTGTAATTGAAAAAGAGTCACTGACGAAGGAAATTAAAATCTCACAAATAAAATCAAGCGAAGCTCTTGAGCGTATATTAATTGCTTTTTACCTGGTGGGTTATGATACTATTAAAATAAAAGTGGACCGGAAAGATCACCTTGCATACAGGGAGATCATACGGAACATTATGGACTATTTGATAGGCGTCGAGATAGTCGAGGATACTAACGAAGCAATGACTCTTGAGATAATGCTGGATTATAAACGTATGAATACCATGCAGATACTCCAGCGAATGTTCTCCATAGACAGGTCGATGCTTCTTGATCTTGGCAAGGCTTTAAAAAACATGGATGTGGGACTGGCAAAAGATATAATAGCAAGAGAGAAAGAAATTGACAGGCTCTATTTTTTGGTTGTCAGGCAGCTTAAGAGCGCCGTAGAATACCAGCAGATAGCTGAAAAACTCGGGATAGAATCTCAAAGGGATTGCCTTGGATACAGGATTGTAGTAAAGGTTCTTGAAAGAATTGCTGACCATATTGAAAATATCGCAAAAAGTTACATCCGGTTATTTGAGATCCAGAAAGAAACGCAACTGGACGAATTTATAGATATCACAGAGGATATAGTTGCAACTTTCGAAAAATCTGTTCAGGCATTATTTACAAGAAATGGTGAAATGGCTGAAATAGTTTTTCATGAACTGAAGAAGGTTGAGAAATCCCATTCCGATATTTCAAAAAGATTGTTCGAGATAGAAGATATTCAATCTGCTATTTTAGAAAAAACGATGCTTGACAGCTTTGGGAGAATAGCGAGCTATAGCGGAGATATTGCAGAGGTAGCTATCAATATGTCCACAGAAGTATATTGAATTTCTACCCAATCCTTATATAGAATTTGACCCAATATTTATTAAGTAGCTGGTGGTCAGAATGATAATCGTTCCTTCTCATATACCAAATCTTGATGAAATACTTGAGGGAGGCTTCAACAAGCCTTCAATTGTGCTTGTAGCAGGTGCGGCAGGCAGTGGAAAAACAACATTCGCAGCCCAATCCCTGTTCAATGCAGCAAAAGCAGGCGATATATGTCTTTTCATTTCCACGGTCTCCGAACCCCCTGCAATGATAAACAATTATATGTCGCGATTTTCTTTCTTTGACCAGGAACTCTATGAAACAAACAAAATGAATATAGTCAGTATCAGTGAATCCTTGCTGAAAAAAGGGCATGATGAAGTCCTGGATTTTATTAACAAAAAAATTTCCATTATCAAACCAGCAAGGATCGTCATAGATCCCCTGACCGCGCTGGGAGACCTTCTGAAGTCATTTGAAAACAGGCCGGTTTCTGACGATGAGAGAAGGGGATTTTATTTTGACCTGTTCACTTCAATGAAAAGCTGGAATACCCTTGTAATTATTACAGGTGAATTCACCCTTGAAGATCTCAGGAAAAGCGTAGTGGGATACCTTGCTGACGGAGTAATATACCTGTCTGAGGACATTTTCGGAATGCGGGTGGAAAGGAATCTTCGCCTCATCAAAATGAGGGGGCAAAAATACATATCAGGGAAACATTCGATGGATATAAGAAATATAGGCATAATTGTTTTCCCCAGGTTATTACCGGAAACTGAAGATAAACCTGTATCCAGTATCAAAGTCAGTACTGGCATATCAGGTCTTGATAATATGCTAAAAGGCGGTATTCCTGATGATGATGTTTTACTCATTTCAGGCACAACAGGCACCGGGAAAACCACATTTGGTATTCATTTCATTTGCGACGGGCTCATCCGGGATGAAAATGGGTTGATAATGTCTATGGAAGAACGTCCATCAAAACTTGTCAGGAATTCAAGGGCGTTTGGCCTGGATTTGCAGCCGTATCTTGATAAGAAAATGCTTGAGATCATATATTTATCTCCTGTTTTCTTCAGGCCCGATGAAGAAGCTTTGATACTGAAAAAGAAGATAAAAGAAAACAATATTAAACGCATCTTATTTGATGGCATAGAAAATCTTGAGACGTCGCTACCGGATAGCATAGAACGCAAGAACTATATCACGATCCTTCTTGACATGTTTTCAACAATGGGTGTCACAACAGCCGTAACAAGTGAGATATCTGAGCTGTTCGGCGCTGTGAAGCTGACGCATGAAGCTTTGTCGTGTGCCGTAGATAACATCATACTGCTTCGTCATGTTGAGGTCGATGGAAAGATACACGGGGTTTTAAGCATACTCAAATCGCGAGGTATTGAACATGACACCGAGATACGGGAATATGAACTCACAGATAAGGGGATCAAGGTAATGAGCGCCATGAAAGGTTATGAAAGCGTGCTTTGTGGAAGCGCACGCAAATTAAATTAAAAATTGGTTATAATTACACAATACATATCAGATCCAGAGGCTGGAGGCTTATCAGTAGTTCCGGTCACTATGCGCTCATCGTGATAACCAAGCTTCTCACAGACAGAGATCTTCTTTGAAAAACCCTCATTTTTAAGGAAAACTGCAATTTCTTTTACACCAAAAGAGGAGTCAGGAAGCAGAAAAATATTTTTTCCATTTCTTAAATCCGCCAATATCCGTTCTTTAACAATCCCAATATCCCTTGAGTGGGCAGTAATGACAGCAATATTGTCAATTCCAAGGCACAGCCTTGCGCATGCGATCTGCATTGATGAGATCCCCGGGATAATTTGATCTTCCAATTTTGCATACTTCCCAAGACCTGAAAGCATCGGGTCTCCTGTGGAGAGGACGACCGCATTTCCGGGGAGTTGTTGCAAAGTATAATCCGTAAGTATATTCGCTTTGCATTTTATATGTTCTTTTGCCAGTTCAATAGCCCGTTTTGATCCGAATATTATGCTGGCATTTTCTATTGCCTTTATCGCTTCGTTTGTAAGTAGACCAGGGCCCGCGCCCACACCAATAATTTTCATAAAGTTCCATCCGGATTGATAGGATTGATATTTCGTTCGCGGGTATCACGAAGAATTGTCCCGTTCCTGTCCAATAGCACAATTCTTCTTCCCGATATCCTGACCGCCTCATCCAGCGTCAGGTCAATAACAGGATTTTCCGGATTAGCATCGATCATTTCCTGGATGGTAAGATAACCGCTATTTTTTAAGATATCAGGATTTGCCCATTTCAATATAAGTCCTGGAAGACCGCAGATAATTACCTCACCTTTTGCGGCAGCAAGACCTCCTGGGATATCGCTCCCGATAAGTATTACTGTGTATCCCGGGAAAAGCATGCTGGAAAAGCGCACACCAGTTCTTCCTGTTGTAAGAACGACCCTGTCGGCTTTTGCGATAAGTTCTTCCTTCATTTCTCCCAGATGTTCATTCCACGGCTCTACAAAGCCAGTTGTTCCCAGAATGGAAAGCCCTCCAGTTATCCCGATCTTTTCATTAAGCGTTTTTTTTGCAACTTCCTTACCCTGCGGGATTGAAATTGTAACTAACGCTCCTTTTAACTTTGTCTCAAGAAGTGCCTCTTTTATAGCTTCCTCTATCTGCCGCATCGGAGAAGGATTGATCGCTGGTTTGCCATTTTTTGAACCTATGCCATATCCTGCTTTGATTATTATTGTCTCATTTTCTTTTGCCCTGGCCTGGATCTCTATTCCCCTGGTTGCATCGCTTTCATGATCTCCTGAATCCTTAACAACAGAAGCCTTCCCATTCTTTGCATCAACCGAAAGGAAAGCACGTATCCCGACAGGCGTGGGAACAGATACAACAGAAACCTCTGAAATATCCCCTTTAAGGGATAAGACCGCAGCTTTTGCAGCAGCAGCAGCGGTTGTCCCTGTTGTAAACCCGCGCCGCAAAAGCGAGCCGTCCGAAAGAAGAACATAACGTCCGCTCGATATGCGGGAATTTAATTCGTCAGGTGGTATGCTTGCACGTTTTATCCATTCATCGGGAATTTCAAAATTATCAACAGGGTCGATCATATTTCATAAAGAATCAAAGTCTATTGTAACACTTCACATCAACCTTGCCGGAAGCTTCTGCCCGTTAAGCAGGTCCACAAAGTCCTCCCGGTTCCTTATGACTTCCGCCTCTCCGTCTTTTACCAGTACTTCAGCACACCGGGGTCTTCCGTTATACTGGCTGCTCATGCTAAAGCCGTATGCTCCGGCATCCAGCAGAGCGACCAGGTCGCCTTTTTCAATATGCGGCAGGGTTCTATCCTTTGCGAAAATATCCCCGGTCTCGCATATTGGCCCGACGATCGTGTAAATGTCCTCAGGTCTGGAATTTGCTTTATTTGCAACAACAATATGATGATATGAGTCATACATGGTGGGGCGGACAAGAAGATTAAAACCTGCATCTACACCAACAAAATTCTTTGCCGCTTTCTTTACTGTATTGACGCGTGCAAGGAGGATGGTCGTATCTGCAACAATAAAACGTCCGGGCTCAAGCACAAGCCGGGGTGATATTCCAATAGCTTTTGTCCTTTCTTCAAATACCGGAAGGATCGCATTTGCATGGTCAAGAGGTGTTGGGGCCTGTCCTTCATCCTTTTTATAAGGTATACCAAGACCCGAACCCATGTCCACGAATTCAAGATTTATTCCAAGCCCCGTTATTTTTTCAACAAGATCCATCATTTTATGGGTAGCTTCGGTGAAAGGCGTTGTATCCAGTATCTGGGACCCGATATGGCAGTGAATGCCAGCCGGTACGATCCCTGGAAGTTTATTCGCCTCTTTATATGCACCCACAACTTCCTCTGAAGGAATCCCGAATTTTGAAGTCCGAAGGCCGGTTGATATTTTAGGATGGGTCTTTGCAGAGACATCGGGATTGACACGGAATGCGATCTCTACTGTTTTACCCAGGGAATCAGCTATTTTTGATAATGTGCGAAGTTCATCAAGAGAATCCACAGAGACTTTTATACCCATTTCCACTGCTTTTTGCAGTTCAAAATCAGTCTTTGAATTGCCATTAAAGAGGATTTTCTCACGCCCGATTCCGGCAAGAAGCGCCATATAAAGCTCGCCGAAACTGAAAACATCAGCGCCAGCCCCTTCCCGCGCAAGCATCCTGAGGATGGCAAAGCTTCCATTGGCTTTGGCCGCATAATTTATTTCAGCATCAGGGAAAGCCTTCCTGTATTCTGAGAAATTACTGATGACCCTGGATTCATTAGTAACGTACAGGGGAGTTCCAAACTGTTCTGCAAGGACGGTGGTATCAGCGCCGCCAATAATAAGATGATGATTCCTGATTTCAAGATGATCTTTTATTGTGAACATAGTGGCACAATTAACGGATATTATAATATAGCTTGCCTTGTTTTAGTAATTTCATGAATAATTATGTCATCCAAATACTGAGTATCATTTACCAAGCGAAAACTATTTATTCCGAGCAATTGATGATAGAAGTGTTCGCGTAAAAACGAACAAGATAAGCGGGTTCATTTTTTCAACGATACCACCCACTCCCCTTCCCGCTTATCTTAGACTTATCATTTTAATTCATATTTTTGTGTCTGAGAATTGAAATATGGTTCCTATGGAAAGTTTGGAAGCTATAGAAAAAAGGTATGGTGAGAATTCTATATCTATACCTATATCTATATTCCCACAGGTTAGTGGACATTAACCTTAATCTTAATATCAGGCTAATAAGAGACAACAATGCCAGACATCACGTTTCAAATTATACTCATCATTTTACTTACCATTGCCAATGGTGTTTTTTCCATGTCCGAGATTGCCATTATTTCGGCACGCAAGGCACGGCTTCAGCAATGGGTCAATGAAGGCAATGCAAAGGCACAGGTTGCGCTGGATCTTGCAGATTCACCCAATCGTTTGCTATCCACGGTCCAAATTGGCATCACACTTATAGGCATACTGGCTGGCGTATTAGGCGGAGCAACCATAGCAGAGGAACTGTCTGCGCGCCTGGTCTTTATACCCTTATTTGCGCCCTACAGCAAAGCCATTGCTCTGGGTACTGTAGTTCTTGGAATTACATATCTTACTTTGGTTATTGGTGAACTTGTGCCCAAAAGGATGGCATTACATAACCCGGAACGGATAGCATGTATTATGGCCGTCCCTATGCGCATGTTATCCAGGATAACCGCGCCTGCGGTTCATCTGTTGAGCATTTCGACAGATACGGTACTCAGAATATTGGGCATACGACCGGTTACCGAACCGCCTGTAACAGAGGAAGAGATTAATATCCTGATCGAGCAGGGTATGAAAGCCGGAACGTTTGAAAAAGCAGAAAGGGATATGGTAGAGCAGGTATTTCGCCTGGGTGACCTGCGTGCAGGTGCATTGATGACGCCACGTACCGAGATAGTCTGGCTTGATATCGAAGATTCGTCCCAGGAAATACGACATAAAATAGCCGATAGCGGTCATTCCCGCTTTCCGGTAGGTCAGGGTAGTCTTGATAATATTCTTGGCATAGTGCAAATTAAGGACATGCTGGATCTTAACATGGCAGGCAAGACTCCTGATCTGAGGGCATCCATGCGCCGCCCGTTGTTTGTGCCCGAAAGTACGCACGCTTTGAAAGTTCTGGAACTATTCAAGAAATCCGGCATACATATCTCGCTCGTGGTCGATGAATACGGCAGTGTCCAGGGATTGGTAACACTAAAAGATATACTGGAACAGATCGTCGGGGATATACCATCAGTAGAGGAACTGGAGCAGCCACTGGCTGTGCAGCGCGAGGATGGCTCATGGCTTCTGGATGGAATGTTGCTCGTGGATGATTTCAAAAAGATATTCAGCATTAAAGAGCTGCCAGGAGAGGGCATCTATCAGACATTGGGCGGCTTTGTGCTGATGCATATGGGGCGTATCCCTGTTGTAGGCAACCATTTTGAATGGAACGGATTACGCTTTGAGGTAGTGGATATGGATAAAAACCGGATAGACAAGGTACTTGTCATGCCTTCCCGAAAAGCTCCTTCTGCACAACAAACCAAATAAATTAAAAAAATAATTCCGGACAAGGCTGCATGCAAGCAAACAACCCTATCCGGCTCCTATCCTTCCCAGCTTCATCTTGAATTAATGCCCGTCATTCGGATAATCGGGATGATCCCGAAGGACAGGCATCCTGTTGACGATCCATCTGTAAACCAGTATCTGTATTATGATAACTGATATTACTACCAGCACTTCCTTCCAGTAGAAGAGTTCTCCTTTAGGAAGTTGATAGTTGAATGTCAGCAATGTCAGGTTGAACCTGTTAAGGATTATTCCGATCATCGTCACAACACCTGTTACCTGGATAAGTCTTACGTTCTTCTTCATTACCCCGTAATAATACAGGAATGGGACCAGCGCAAGGATAAATATCTCAACCATAAACCAGTGACCAGTTGGCGTATCGAGGTACTTCCATGCGCCTTCATGTGTAATGCTTATCAATCTCATTCCCAGGTATGTAAACATGACAAGCGAAGAGGCTTTCCCAAGACCGATCGTAACATCATCAATGCTTCCAAGGTATTCCGGCGATGCCCTGTTCCTGAAGTATATCGTTGTGAGTTTACTGACCACGATCATCAGGGCCATCGCAGCTCCTATTGCTGAAATGAGGGCAAGCCATGGCAGGTATGATGTATACCATAGCGGATGCACCTTACCGGGCGCAAGGAGGAACATGGCTGAAAGAGCCGACTGGTGCAGTGTAGAGAGCATTACTCCAAATATTGTAAGACCCAGTGTCATGCTCACAGCTATCTTTCGCAGGTATCCCTGGTTTAGCCAGGCCAGGATCGATGGGCTGAATTCAAAGAACTGCACCGAGAGATACAGGGCTACATGCCAGGCCACAAGGAACATTACTGATGCAGTCCCGAATGATATGGCCATAGGATAATATATTCTCCACGGGCGGCCAAGGTCTATCATAAGGAATATTACTGCAAACAGGTATCCCAGGAAACCCAGCAGGATCGCATTCTTGACAATCGGCTGATATCTCTTGACCCCGAAAATATAAACTCCTGTCCCGATTACAAATCCTGATGCTGAGAATGGAACTCCGCTGAATAATCCCCATGTCAGGAATAGTCCCCAGGGCTGTTCATTCGAAGCTTCCGTTACCTGGTCAAGTCCGTAAATAAACCGCATTGCTATCAGGAATAGGCCCGCAAAGACAATGAGACCCGCACCAATATTAAGAGGGGTGATGAGCGTCTTCATATATTCTTTGAACGATAGTCCCAAAAATATCTTCTCCCTGAACCAGTTAGAAATTATTTCCGCACCTGTCAGTTCATTTTCGGGATACACATGTCTTTCCACAGTTTCGTTTCCAAATTCATTCATGTTTTATATCCTCCTCAGGTTTTTTCTCATTCTCCTTCTTATTCTCCTGCCCATGTTCTTCATGCGGTTTCTTATGTGTCGCCATATAAAAACCTCCAAGCAGTGCAGGCCATGTGACAAGCGTTAGATTTACCATACCCAGGAAATCCTTTGTCAGTTTCGGAAATGATGTTGTCCCGATATTTTCGGGGAACCCCATTTTCTCAAATGGCAGTTTTGAAATATACAACCAGCCAGTTCCTCCGGCTTCGGTTTCACCATACACGTGGTCGATATATTTATCAGGCTCCCCCCATATTCTCTGCTTTGCCATTTTCATCAGGTCTTTCCTTTTTCCGAACTGTATGGCTTCAACAGGGCATGCTTCAGCGCAGGCAGGAATGAGACCGTCTTTTATCCTCTGGTTGCACAAGAAACATTTCTGGATTTTCGGTTCAAAAGCGCTTGAATATTCAAAGGCCGGGACATAGAACGGACATGCTGTGATACAATAACGGCATCCGATACACACCTTTTCATTCCATACCACGGGTCCTTCTTTTGATTTTGTCAGTGCAGCTACCGGGCAGGCTGTAACACATGCCGGCTCATCGCAATGCATGCACTGGATCTTGCGATATACCGGTTTTCCGTCCTCACCCTCGAACCTGTTGACAACTGTATATGACTGCACATCTGCGACGTAAGGTTTCCTCTTTTCTTCGAAAACAGAAGTATCTTCAAATGATGTTTTCGCATCTGGAAGATTATTAGCCTTGTTACATGCAGCTTCACAGCGGCGGCATCCGATGCACCTTGTTGTATCGGTAAGCATACCCAGGCGGTCGGGATTTCCTTCGAAATCCTGTGAGCCAAGAACGGTTTCGCTGCCAAGGATACTTGCTGCAACAACCGTTCCACCTATTTTAAGCAGGTTTCTCCTGTTTATCATAATTTATCCTCCGGCTGGTTTATGACAGCCTTGGCACGTATTGCCAGCTCTTCCTGCATGGTCATCAGGTACTAACGCCGCACCTGCGACTCCTGTTGAATGGCACTTAAGACAGCTGTCATGATAAACGATCTTTGACTCCACGCCGCCATTTGGTATCCCTTTCGGATGGCACCTGTTACATGTATCCCATGTAAGCTGGTGCGGACGGATTGGAGCTGAAACTACGGCTGATGCTTTTAGCTCCCCTGTGTGGCATTTAGTGCAGCTGTCAGGTCCATTGAAATCTTCAGGATGACAGGATATGCACCGCTCGTGGTAAGCAGCCTTCAGGCCCGGTTTTGTTGAATTATGCGGATTGGTCGGGCTATCATGGCAATCCTTACATGCATGGATCTCATCCCCGCTGTTATGATGGCATGTAGTGCAACTGACCTTTTCACTCATTATCTTATGAAACTCAGTCGCTGGCCCGTATCTGATTGAAAGATACTCGGATTTATTTACTGTTGGCCACCCGCTATTTGAAGCAAGCCTGGTCTCTTTGATATTACCGGGTTGTATTGCCACTGATACGTTTGAAATATCCGGGGCTGATGCAACATCAGAATTATCTGAAGATGTAAGTACGATTGCTCCGGCCCCAAAGACCAGTGCAAGGGGAATAACGAAAGATACTATTGTTGGCCTTTTCATCCTATCCCTGGAGTTTACAAGTACCCACAGGGCGATAAACCCGAAGCAAAACGCTATTACAATCAGGTATTCAACCCCTTTGACAAACGTTATGAATTCAAGTAATGTATTCATTTTAACACCTATTATATAGTTTAATTTTTTGTATTGTTTCTTCTGCGATCCCGATTTTATCCAAAATTCCTGATTTTATTTTCATGGTACTCGTATTAACACCTCACAACAATTGTCTCCATGCGACAGTAATTTCCTGATATCAAGTTCTGCCCTGTTTCCAAAAGCGTGGTTCACTGCCCCCTTGAAAGTTTCCCTTATGGTATGGCAGATATATTTATCGATTGAATTACCTTCAGTCACAATATTGCATTTCTTGATTGTATAGAGCAGATTTTTCCCATCCGGTTTCCATTCGCTTTCCCTGTGGAGTTTAGAATCAATTATTTCAAGGGCTTTCCGGAAATTCTGGAATTCCCAGCCTTTTATATTGTTCTCTTTTTCGTACTCCTGCATCAGGGATACCCCTATCCTTCTCCCCAGGGCTGTCAGAGATACAGGTATATCAGGAATGTTCTTTAGCCCTTTTAAGAAAGCCATGAACATTATCAGGTCCTGGTCAACCCTGCTGTTACTGATCTTGAGGTTGCTTACTATCTCGTTGATCCTGATTCCCACATCCGGCCTGTGTGTCAGCACAACCATATTTGCAGTTGACTTTGCATCATACAGGTGGCCATTCGCTTCCAGAAGTGAGACTATGCTTGTTTTCAGTTTGTCTATTACCTCTTTGTTCCTGTAATTATGGAACAATATGAGGTTCTCCCGGTCAACCTCCACCCGGTCCACAACTCTTGATGTTTCATATACTTCCTTAACCAGGGACAGCATTTCGCAAAGAGGAATTTCCTGGATTGGTTTCTTGGCAAGAGTTTCTATCGTTATCTCACCCATCGGAACTTTGCCTGAAAGGAGATCCTCAAAGTAGTTCCTGTGAACAGTTACCATATTGTAATTGCTCAGGAGATGTCCGGTGATTATTGATTTCCAAAAATCCGGGCGGCTTTTGATGGCCTGGATAACTTCATTCAAACCTCCAAAAGAGGTTATAAGGCTGTCATATCCTTCCTTCTTGTTTGATTTTGATAGTTCAACTCTTATACCTCCATCAAGATTAAAAACCGAAGCTATCTCAAGCGGAGCATGCTCAGGTGAGTTTTTCACAAGATACTGGGCAAGCATCCTTGCAACGAATTTTATTTTCTGGGGCGAACCTTTGACTTCTATCAATACGTCTGATGCAGATGCATCACTATCGTATTTCAGGGAAAGGTCAACATCCCATTCCAGTTCTGTGAACTTGTGCTTGAGATGGTCTTCAAGTTTTCCCATTGAATTTATAAGCATGGGACTTATCAGATCATCCATTACATTGTCCGGGACAAGCAAACCATCGATTTCATTGAGCATCCATTTGAACAGCGTATTGTCAATTGTGGAAATATTCTCAAGTTCACTGTTTTTCCCGGCCCGGTCTATGATCTCTCTTATTGCAGCGCTAAAATTCCCTTTATGTTTTTCAACATAAGGTTCCATTTTCTCTATGCAATCATTATCAAGAGAGATATGTCTTGTAACGATCATAATTACCCCGCTTTCCCGGTCCGAGCTTCATTCACACTTTTCCAAATTGCTCATAGAGAAGTTCTTTTTCCCGTTTCAATTCTGCTTCTCTTCGTGCAAGCGCGTTCATGGTCTCATTTGCTCTTACTGAGACCGTGATCGTGTTCTTCCTGTCTTTCATGTATTCCCGCAGTCCAACTGCCAGGAAAACAGCCGCTGCGATTGGTAAGAGGATTACCCATCCTGTCAGGAAAGCTATAAAACTTTCAGATGGCAGGAAATAGACAGTCCCTATGACAATTCCGGCTGCAATATACCTTTTCCAATTATACATATGCTTCACCCAATCATGATTATCTAATGCCAATGTTAAAAGAATATTTGACAGGAAGATAGCATGGAAAGACATGGATAGACATAATATGGCATAAAAGAGGCATGATATGGCATTGAATGGCCATATAAATACAAGATATGGCAAATGACAGGATTATTTTTAAAAATAAGGTCAATGCACCCTTATAATCACCTCGCAGTAATTATCTCCGTGTGTCAGTAAATGTTTCGCATGCATCTGGGCTTTGTTTCCAAAAGCGTAACTTAAAGCCCCCTTAAATGTCTCCCTCATAGTATGACAGACGTAATTATCAAATTCATTTCCATTTCCTGCAATATTACATTTCCTGATTGTATAGAGCAGGTCCGTTCCTTCTAGTTTCCATTCGCTTTCCCTGTGGAGTCTTGCATCTATATTCTGTAATGCCTTCTGGAAGTTATCCAGTGTCCATGTCTTGATAAGTTTTTCCTGTTCATACCCCTGCATTAAGGATTTGCCTGTCCTTCGACCCAGGGATGTCAGAGATATGGGAATATCAGGAATGTCCTTTAATCCTTTTAAGAATCCAAGAAATACCAGAAGCTCCTGGTCAAGCCTGGTATTGCTGTTTTTCAAAGTCTTAACGATCTCATTTATTTTTATCCCGACGTCAGACCTGTGGGTCAGTATTATGATGTTGGCTGTTGCCCTGGCATCGTACATATGGCCATTTGCCTCAAGGAGCGCATGAGCGCTTTTTCTTAGTTTTTCAATAGCTGCCCTGTCCCTGTAGCTGTGGAATAAAACAAGTGTATCCTTATCGATTTCCACCCTGTTAACTATCCTTGATGTTTCAAAGACCTCTTTTATTAAATGAAGCATTTCCGTAAGAGGGATTTCCCGTATGGGTTTTTTTGCTATATTTTCTATTGTGATCTCCCATGCGGGTATTTTACCCTCAAGCAGATCCTCAAAATAATTCCTGTGGACAGTGACCATATTATAATTACTTACAAGATGCCTGTTGAACAGGGATTTCCAGAATTCCGGGCGCGTCTTTATAGTCCTGATAAGCTCGTCTGTCTTTCCAAAAAAAGTCTCAAGGCTAAGGAGTGCATCTTTATAGTTTGAACCTGATAATTCTACTTTTATACCTTCATTAGTATTAATGACCGACATGACTTCAAGAGGTATGATTTTAAGTGAGTTTTTGACAATATACTGGGCAATTAAGCTGGTAATGAACTTTATCTTCTGATTATCGCCTTTTATCTCCATCAATACTTCACCCGGGAAAATATCATTGTCAGATCTTAATGTGATGCAAATTCCCCACTTAAGTTCCCCGAATTTCCGGTTAAGATAATTTTCCAGGTTGTCCATTGAATTCATCATTACCGGATTTATGAATTCATTGAGTATCTCAGAAGGAAGGAGTTTTTCATCTATTTCCCCGAGTATCCAGTTAAATAAGGAATGGTCTATTGCCGATGAATTGATCCTGGTATCATACTTCCCGGCCTGGCAGATCATATCCCTTAATGCTGCGCCGAAATTCCCGTTATGCTTATCAGCATAGGGTTTTAATTTCTCAATATATTCATCTTCAAGTGAGATATGCCGTGTAATATTCATTTTTCCTCACTCCTTTATTAAACATATAAAATGACAATCCTAAAAAAGTATTTGCGAAGATATCCGGGTTTTGTGTCCATTAAAGATTTTTTATGACATAAAATGACAATAAAAAAGAAAAAATCGTTTTTGAAAACCTTTCATGCTATACCACGTTCAGGACATACGTCTTAACAGCTTCCATAAGAACGTTATACGATATCCACACCATCCAGATGCAAATTGTAAGGAAGATTATCGTGAACACAAGTTTCGCAAATCCCACGATCAATATATTTTTGTGTTCCTTATGCTCCCTATTTTCCGTATTTGCAATTTTCTGGCTTTTCATGGCTTCTTCATATTCCAGGGGATGCTCATGCCGCATTTCTTCTTCCGGAATATTCCCTGTCAGCCATGCAAGATTTGGGAATTTCCCGAACTGCTCATCATAGAAGTGCCCTATAAAGATTGCAATGGAAGCAAGGACAGCTTCCCATGTATGAAACAGGTTCGCTATCTGCACAAATCCTATCGGGAAATATTTCATGGCCTCAAAAGGCTGCCACATCAATAATCCCGTAAAACCCATTATGACTGCTCCGAATCCTGCCCCGAAATATTCGAATTTCTGTTTCCAGGTATATCTCCCGAATTTCGGATGCTCATCAGAATATCTCAGGAAATACCGTACCTGCTGCTTGAAGTCCTCGAGATCTTTAAGATTGAACAGTATTTCATAGCGGGGTTTCTCAAGTATATGGTAAACAACATGATATATACTCACTCCTATCATTGCAAGGCCGGAAAAATGATGGATAAATGTCCTGTTATCGAATCCTCCTACTGATTCTATCATCCACCTTGACCACCATTCTTCGGGGAACTTGAGAGGAAAACCCGTATACGCAAGCAGGATAAATGAGGTAAAAAATATTATATGCTGTATGCGCTGGTTCAGGGTAAACCTCTTGAATTTTAATTCTACCATGATCAATGCCTCCTTCTTATTTCAAAATTTGATGTAATCCCGAGGAAAATAAGCCCTATTGTAAAGGTAAGTTCAAAAAGGATCATAAGTATATAGAAATACGTTACAAGCCTTTTTGCATCAAGGGAAAGCAGGTAAACAGACTGCTCTTCATGGACTTTACCCCCATAAATAAATACATTATTTGCACCCGGATGACACCCGTTTTTTCCGCAGGTAGACGGCAAATTCGCGGGATTTATTGCTGATTCCGGATCACTTGCCTGCCTTGTATCGTGGTTTTCATGACAATCCGAACAGCTTGCAAGTAACCTCCCGCCGCCTGCATAAGACTTATAATGGAAAGATTTTTTGTAAGTGTCAAACCTGTCTGTCCTGATACCATAATATAAAGCTTGCATTCTGGTCTGGTTTTCATGGCATGTTGCACATGTCTCCGGTACATTTGCCGAGTATGTCGAAGAATTGGGGTTTTTCGATGAAAGGATATTATGGATGCCGTGACAATCGGTACACGACGCTGATGTTCTTCCTTCCTTCAGTCTTTTCCAGTGAATGCTGTCTTCATATACCCTGGTTTCATTCCCATGACATTTTGAACAGAAGTTCGTGACATTTACAGGTGAAGGCGTTCCAGTAAAGTTCGTATGCATCACATTAATGGAAACAACACTTCCACTGATATTTATGTCTCCGCCATGACAGTCCGCACAAGTATTTTTATTGAAATGTATGCTTGCCCGGAATTCATTCACCTGTGCCGGATGGCAATGATAACAGGAAATATCCGTATTCTCATCCTGTGCAGATGCCCCGGTCAAAAAGAAAATACCGATCAATGCCAGGACTATTATCCTGCTCATCCGATTTTTTATTATGTTGAAATCTGGTTTTATTGAATTCGTAATACCACCTCGCAAAAATTATCACCATGAGATAATAATTTTTGAACATCCAATTCTGCTTTATTACTGAAGGCATAGTCCATTGCGCCTTTAAATGTCTCCCTTGTAGTGTGGCAAATGCATTTACCGGGATCATTCCGGGCAATGCTGCATTTCCTGACAGTATAATACAGGTTTTTCCCATCCGTTTTCCATTCGCTTTCCCTGTGAAGCTTTGAGTCAATAGTTTCAAAAGCATTTTTGAATTTTTCCAGGTTCCATTCCTTGATGTTATTTTCCAATTCATATTGTTGCATTATGGATTTACCAAGTCTTCTTCCCAGAACAGAAAGAGATAAAGGAATATCGGGAATGTCCTTAAGGCCGTTTAAGAAAGTAATGAACATCAATAATTCCCGGTCAACTCTATTGCTGCTTGTTTTCAAATTATCAATTAATTCATTGATCTTTAAACCGACATCAGGCCTATGTGTCAATACGATCATATTTTCTGTTGATTTTCCGTCGTACATGTGGCCGTTTGATTCCAGCAGTGTTAAAACGATCTTTTTTAATTTATCTACTGCTTGTTTTGCCCTGTAATTATGGAAAATGACCAGTTTATCATCTTCGATTTCCACTCTGTCAACAATCCTTGAATTCTCATAAACTTCCTTTAAGAGCCAGAGCAGATCTTTAAGAGGTATTTCCCGAATTGGTCTTTTTGCAAGAAATTCTATCGTCACTTCCCCTGCCGGTATATCATTAGCAAGTATATCTTCAAAAGAATTCCTGTGGATTGTGACCATATTGTAATTGCTGAGGTTATGACATTTGATAATCGGGTTCCAGAAATCAGGATGGCCCTTTACTGTTCCCAAAATTCCGTTTAACCCTCCGAAAAAAGTGATTAAACTATCTTCTGCTTCTGTTTTATCTGACCGGGATAATTCAATTTTTATACACTCATTAAAATTAACGACTGACTGTACTGCCAGCGGTGAGCGGGTGAGTGAATTTTTCACGAGGAACTGTGACATTAATCCGGCAATAAATTTTATTTTCCGGGGTGTGCCTCTTATTGTCAAAAGTACCTTTGTTGGAAAATTGTCATTATCGCATTTCAAACGAAGGTTTATTCCCCATTCAAGTCCTGTGAACCTCCGGTTTATGTTTTCTTCAAGTCTTTCCATCGAATTTATCAATATCGGGTTGATCAGGTTATCAAGAACGTCCCCGGGAACCAATATGTCATCTATCTCCTGTAACATCCAGTTAAACAAAGAAGTATCTACCGCCGATGAGTTGAAAGCCTGATTGTATTTTCCGGCCTGGTAAATCATATCCCTTAACGCAGCCCCCATGTTCCCATTGTGTCTCTTTATATATGCTTCCATTTTTTTCAGATATTCCTCGTCAATGGATATGTGTCTTGAAATGTTCATGGTCCCTCTTAAAATGTAAAATAGATCCCGCATGAAGTTTCACACAGGACCTTGTGCCTCTTCCTCCCGCTTCATTATTATGCCTGGATCTTTAATGGAATCAGGCTCTTGCCACTGATTGCATCATATACACAAAGATAGATGCCGGTATAAGGAACAATCCTCCTGCAAAGGCAGCAAGGAATGTTTCTGCCGGGAGATAATAAGCTGCTGTCATAAAAGCTGCCGCAGCTATTGCAGCTATCATATATTTGGTTTTATTTCGCATATTTCATAACACCTCAATATGATCTATATATTGACATTATTAAATAATCACTTGATAATAAAATGTTAGGAAAATACTGTAAGCCGCCATATTCGGTTTTTCATGGAATAATTACACCAGTAAATAAATAATATGTATTATATAATTTAAAGAAGCCTGTATTACTGAAATATTGGAATTAAAAAAGCATGAATTCCATATATTGGTCTTAAGAGACCCATTATTCTTTAAATATGTCTTATTGAAGCCATTGTGAGGGATTGTGGTTGATTTTTTCATGAGATTTTAATGGCCATATTCTTCATACCCATGTTCATTACTCACGATCATTATGACACACATAAAATTCGGACTGATATTATTCGTAATGATAATAATAAATGGACAGGCAATGGCTGCAGATGTAAAAGTATTTCCTGCAAATTACCTCGCGAACCAGGGAGGAACTTTTAATTTGAATATAACAATAGATCCGCAGGGAGCAGCAATTGCAGGTGCGCAGTTAAATATCGAGTTTGACCAGACAAAGATCAGAATAAATAATATTACTGAAGGGAACTTATTCAAACAGAATGGAGCAAACACTTTCTTTTCAAATGGCATTATAAATAATTCAACGGGTACTGTGATAAATGTCTTTGGTGTAGTAATTGGCAGGACAAATGTATCAAATCCTGGCACATTCATCATTGTTAATGCTACAGCCATCGGTTCGTCAGGTGCATCCGGAATAAATCTTTCAAATGTTAAGATCAGCAATTCTGATGCCCAGCCTGTTCCCCAAGTAATATATAACGGAAGTATAACCATTAACAACCCGCCAGTACTTCTGGGGATAGGTGATAAGAAAATTGTTGAAGGCCAGGCACTTACTTTCACTTTATCTGCAACTGATAACGAGTCGGATATTCTTACATACTCAGCTTCAAACCTGCCAGCCGGGGCGACTTTTAACCCGGCCACAAAGACTTTTAGCTGGATGCCTGATTTCACACAATCCGGCATTTATCAGAATGTACATTTTGAAGTTTCAGATGGAACATTGAGGGATTTTGAGAATATCACAATAACTGTGAATAAGCGTTCAAATATTATCGTAACGCCTTCAAGCAAGATCGTAAATCCGGGGCAGACTTTGCGCCTTAACATATCAATTGATCCAATGGGTAATCCGATCTCAGGCGCACAGCTTTCTCTTACATATAACGGATCGATCCTTAAGGTGAATAGCGTCACGGAGGGAACTCTCTTCAAACAGAACGGAGCAAACACGATCTTTAATGGCGGTGTAATAGATAATACGTCAGGAAGAGTAAACAATATTTATGTGTCCATCCTCGGTCCTTATAATGTTACAACTGTAGGGACGTTCATTACTATTGACTTTATGGCAATTGGTTCATCAGGAACATCAGTTGTTAATATTTCAGACATAATAATAAGTGACCAGGCCGGATATCCGGTGGCTTTCAATCTGACCAATGGGAGCGTATTAATAAACAGTCCGCCAGTACTCGATACAATTGGAAATAGAACCATCGATGAAGGCCAGGCTCTTATTTTCACTTTATCAGCAACTGACGCTAATGGAGATTCGCTTATATATTCCGCAACAAATCTTCCATCTGGCGCTGTGTTTGTCCCCGCAAACAGGACCTTTTTATGGACACCAGGTTTCACACAATCGGGTAATTATACGGATATTCATTTTGAAGTATCTGATGGCGGTGTGACGGATTTTGAAAATATAATGATAACGGTCAATAACGCCAATAGGCCGCCTACATTTACTTCTTTCCCGTACAATGGCTCAGCATTTAACGAAACACAGACTATTCCGATCAGCATTATAGCAAACGATCCTGATAATGACACACTTGGCTACATAATTAAACTGGATGATAAACTGGTGAGTACAACAGCAAGTTATTCCTGGAGAACTAACTATGCCAGTTCAGGCAACCATACTATTGAAATATCAGTGAGCGATGGGACAGTATCTGTTACGGGGATAACAACCGTTTACATAAATAATGTATATCCAAGATATGATGTTAATAAAAATGGAGTAGTTGATATTGGGGACCTGACAATAATCGGACAGCATTTCACTGAAAAGGTCAATCCACCATATCCGGATTATGATGTTAACATGGATGGGATTGTTGATATTTCAGATATTACAATTACTGCCCAGCACTTTGGAGAAAATACATGAGACTGGTTTTCCATGAAATTTTTTTATTTTTCTTAATGGCCATTATTGCAGGATCAACTGCTATTCCAACTGCTATTGCTGCGGCTGTTTACCCTGACAGGCTTCCGTCCAATATTTCTGCTGGCCAGACCTTTGATATTGGAGTAAAAGTTGATCCTCAGGGTGTAGCGATTGCAGGTGCCCAGATTGATATATCGTATGATAAATCCGTACTTAAGATAAACAGCATCACGGAAGGAAGTCTCTTCAAACAGTATGGGGCGACTACAATTTTTAATGGCGGTGTAATAGATAATTCGCTTGGCAGGGCAGTAAATATCTATGTATCTATTATAGGACAAAAAAACGTTCAAATTCCCGGGACCTTTGTTATTATCAATTTTACTGCCCTTAATTCTACAAATGGTCCACAGATCAATCTTGAAAATGTCCGGGTCGTTGACCCGGATGGAAATCAAGTTTATCCGGCTCCTGTTTCGACACCTGTCAAGCAGGAAAAAGAAACAGGCGGTTCTGTCTCCGGAGCAGGAGGTAATTCGGGTGAAAACTATACAAACATTGAGCTCATAGAAAAATATGATCTTTATATTTACAAGAATGTCACAACTTCTTACAGGTTTAAGGAACAAACAAATCCAATAGTTTTCATAAATATTACAGGTAATTCAAATCCAGCTGAAATAACTACTTCCGTAGAAGTATTAAAAAACACTTCTACCCTTGTAAAATCCAGCGCTTCCGGATTGGTCTATAAGAATGTCAATATCTGGGCAGGGTATTTTGGATATGCTACACCAGATAACATAAAACATGCCGAAGTAGTATTCAGGGTGCCTGTTGAATGGATGGAAGCCAATAATATCAATCCCGACTCTATTGAAATGATGCGATATGATGATGGATGGCAATCTTTACCTACAAGAAAGATCGGAACGTATAGTAATAGTAATATTAATATCCTGTATGAATCCAGTACTATTGGTTTTTCATTTTTTGCAATAAAAGGAAATAAATCAACCGGGGAAATGAATAATCGTCCTGAAACCACAATTACTCAACCGGAAGATCAGGCCAATTTAAACAATTATCTATTGGTTGTTATCTTCGCGGGCATTGTAACAGGTTCAATCCTGATTAATAAAATAAGAACGCTTAAGAAGAAATAATTTCGTCAGTATGACAAAAGGGATAGCGGGAAACAGGATTTTTTTCATATTGCAAATCCAGGAATATATGATCTCTCTTAAGGAATTAAATCGACAATAAGTGAAGTCTTAATCGTCAATTGCGCCCATGCATGCATGTTTTGACCACAAAAGATTTAAAAGGGTACTGACTATAATCGGATGTAATCCATGATGGGATTAAATAGAGGGTGATGAAATCGCCTTTTATGATAGCCATTAAACAGGCTGTCCTGATATTGGCGGTTTAGCGATGGCGGCTGAATGAAAATTCAGCCTTTGATAACAATCACTCCTTGCCGTTAAATCGGCATATCTCGAAGGAGAACAAAATAATTAAACCATATATGATATGGAGGTAAAGAAATAATGACGAAAAAAATATTAGCTGTTGTATTAGCAGTGTTTATGCTATTAGTAGTAGCATTTCCTGTAAGTGCAGCAGTACAGGCAACAAAAGTTGAAGTACGTGGGTCTGTATGGAATCAGGGTGATAACCTTACAGATGCTTCATGGAATTCCCAGAAATTTGCAGGTTTCTACTATGACCTCAAAAATAACCTGACAACAGAACGGTTAGATTTCCTGGCCGCACCCGACAGGTCAAATCCAGAAGATACAATTCGATACAGAACAGGAATAGTACCTGTTGACTTCAAAGTATATGAGAAGGAAGGTCTATATGTAACAAATACTTCAGGTGTCAGAGCAACAAATTACAGCGTTGTTGGCTGGCAGGCTGAGAAATGGGTAGCTGTTAACCCAACTAATGTTGCAAAGATCGCCAAACTTGCGTTAGAAATGGACAAGGAAGAGAAGAGAACACTCACAACAGGTGAAACATGGTCTCTTGGCGCAGGTTATGAAATTAACATCAATGCAATAGATGCAAGAACAACACCGAGACAGGCATGGTTCACATTAAAGAAAGATGGAGCCGTAATTGATGAAGGTATTGCTCAGGCACCAGGAACAAGCGGAAAACAACCAGCAGTTTACTATAAGACAAAGACAATCCTTGGCGAATCAGATGCGCTCCTGTTCACAGTATATGTTGATAATATCTTCTCAGGCGCAACTTCTGATATGGTACAGTTCAAATATGCATGGCTCATAGATGAAAGCACTGCCAAAGAGATCAAATCTGCAGATCAATATGGCGTGTTTGAAGTACGCGGCACAACCGGTACCATCAACATGACTAACAAGAACTCAGTCAGCTTGAGCAGCAACTCAGACACAACCCTCATGGGAAATTTGAAATTTAGAGTTGCTGACAATTCAAGCTTCCTTAGATTCTACCCATTTGTGGAATATACTGCCCCTGGAACATATGAAGTAAGAGGAGCTGTATGGAATGAAGGCGATGGAACAGCCGCTGCTTCATGGAACTCCCAGAAATTTGCAGGTTTCTACTATGACCTCAAAAATAACCTGACAACAGAACGGTTAGATTTCTTGGCCGCACCCGGCAGGTCAAATCCAGAAGATACAATTCGATACAGAACAGGAATAGTACCTGTTGACTTCAAAGTATATGAGAAGGAAGGTCTATATGTAACAAATACTTCAGGTGTCAGAGCAACAAATTACAGCGTTGTTGGCTGGCAGGCTGAGAAATGGGTAGCTGTTAACCCAACTAATGTTGCAAAGATCGCCAAACTTGCGTTAGAAATGGACAAGGAAGAGAAGAGAACACTCACAACAGGTGAAACATGGTCTCTTGGCGCAGGTTATGAAATTAACATCAATGCAATAGATGCAAGAACAACACCGAGACAGGCATGGTTCACATTAAAGAAAGATGGAGCCGTAATTGATGAAGGTATTGCTCAGGCACCAGGAACAAGCGGAAAACAACCAGCAGTTTACTATAAGACAAAGACAATCCTTGGCGAATCAGATGCGCTCCTGTTCACAGTATATGTTGATAATATCTTCTCAGGCGCAACTTCTGATATGGTACAGTTCAAATATGCATGGCTCATAGATGAAAGCACTGCCAAAGAGATCAAATCCGCAGATCAATATGGCGTGTTTGAAGTACGCGGCACAACCGGTACCATCAACATGACCAACAAGAACTCAGTCAGTTTGAGCAGCAACTCGGAAACAACCCTCATGGGCGAACTTAAATTCAAGATAGCTGACAACAGCTCCACCTTGAGATTCTACCCCAAGATTGACTACGTGGTCGGTAATGGAACAACAGTTACAACAGGAACGGCAGTAACAACTCCAAGAGGAACTGTTAGAGCCACACCTGGTGCGACAGCAACCCTCACAGTAGTTCCGACAACACCCAAACCAGCTGAAACAGGAGTAGCAGAGACTCCCAAACCAGCCGCAACAACTCCAACAGAGCCAGGCTTTGAGTTAGTATTCGCAGTCGCAGGCTTGCTCGCAGTAGCATACCTCGTACTGAGACAGAGAAAGTAAATTTAAAATCCGAAGGGATTATAATCTAATCCCTTTTCTTTTTTTTGTTGTGTTTTATTGAACCATTGAGCCAAACTATAAATCCTCTTATTCTAACATTGGGTTAATGGACAAGATCGCATGCTCTGTAAATTCATTGTATGAGAAATACCCCTACCCCTCTCTTCCAATTCGCAATGAAAACGACCTTGTAAAAAAACTCCATGCCAACGTGATGTCAAAAATACTCTTCTCGGCAGGATTGGATCCATCTTCATTATCAGGAAAAGAAATTCTTGATGCCGGCTGCGGAACAGGGGAAAAGTCCTGTTACTTTGCATATTGCGGGGCAAAAGTAACCTCAATAGACCTGAGTTGTTCCTCACTTGCAAAGGGAAAAAAACTTGCACAGGATTTCAATCTAAAGATAGATTTCAACAGATGTGATATCATGGATTTTAAGACCCTGAACAGGTTTGATCATATTTTCTGCATGGGGGTGCTGCATCATACAAACGATCCTTACGGGCGATTCCGGGTGCTTGCAGATCTCTGTAAACCCGGAGGAACAATAACGATCGGTTTATATAACAGGTATGGGCGTTTTCTTCACAGGGCAAAAAGGATGTGGATAAAACTGAACGCAGGAGAAGATATTGACCGGAGGATGTCGTTTGTTGAAAGGTCAATATATGGGCGAAAATTTAAAAATATCCATGAACAGGCTTATGCGGCTGATAAGTATGCTAATCCTTATGAAAGTTATCATTCGGTCATTGAAGTGATCCGATGGTTCGATAAGAACAATATCTCATATATAGGGTCATATCCTCATACTGATATCGGCTATTTCAGGTCTTTTTTGACACAGTTGAAATGGTTAAGAAGTAATAACGGGTTTTTCATAATTTCAGGAAGGAAAAATTGAAAGACAGATGGCGTTTTATTGATCTTGATAAAATTGATGGTTTTAAAAGTGCAGCGCTGTTTGAATCTATTGCAAAACATGTTGGTTCTGGCCTTTCTCCGGACACTATCTTTTTCTGGCGCGTGAGATCACCGGTAATATATCTTGGTTATCACCAATGTGTGGAAGACGAAATAAATACCGCTTATTGCATAGAAAACAATATCGGGATAGTAAGAAGAATCCTGGGAGGGGGATGCGGATTTTGCGATGAGAATCAGATACTTTTCTCTTGTATTGGTAAAGAGGGCGACATCATACCTCCTGATATCCAGGCTGCTTATGAAAAAGTACTTGGAGGGGTAGTGAACGCTTTGATTACACTTGGCATTAGAGGTGAAATTGAACCTTCACGAAATGCTGTTTATTCAAAAGGCCGAAAGATTTCAGGAAATGCACAGGGACGTCTTGACGGAGCAGTGCTGGTCAATGGAAGTCTCCTTATGGATTTTGATTTCAGGCTTATGGACAGGGTACTTAAGAATCCCACCAAAAACCTTTACCCTGTAGCCGCTGCGCGTGAAGGGATGATAACCCTGAAAGATATGGGAATAACGGATATTGATATTGTGAAAAAATCTTTGAGAGAAGGTTTTGAAACAGCGCTTGGCATAGGGACATATCAGGGAATACTAACAGAAAACGAGATCAATACAGCAAATCAATTATTGGGGAAGTATAAAAGCCAAAACTGGACATACAGGATGGATATTAAACGGGCGCTGAGGAAAACTTCTTCCTTGCCTCTTCCTCAGTGAGCCGGATAACATCCCTTACAGGAATACCTGATTCCTTTGAAACCCTCTTGCAATCCTCGAATTCTGCGGATATATTCAGCAAAACACCCCTCAAATCCCTGGCAATTTTCACTGCGATTTCATACTCTTTGTCATTTAGAATAACTGAAACTTTATCCATTTCTCTTTGCGCGATCAACCTGTGTTTTATTGGTATTATCCTTACGCCAAGAGAACCTGTTTCCTCGATGATCTTCCTTGCAAGGGCGGGTGAATCCTCAGGTTTTGAGATCACCTGGATAATATGGCCGCTTCGCCCTTTTTTCATGGTTGCGGGAATAATAGAGACATCTCTTGCCCCTGCTGTCAATAATTCTTCTATCAAATGCCCCAGCACCTGGCCTGTGACATCATCCACATTTGTTTCAAGCATCTCGATCATATCCGTAATAAGCGCGTCATCTATCTCGCCTTCGATAATTCGCAGCACGTTTGGGACATTACGGTCTTTGCTTCCTGCACCATAGCTTATTTTGTGCGCTTTTATCACCGGGATTATTCCCTTCTCATTTACAAAATGGGCAAGAAGGGCTGCTCCCGTGGGTGTAAGCAATTCCCCGTCTACAGGCCCCGTCTGCCAGGGCAGGGAATATTCTTTTAAAATCTCAAGTGCGGCGGGCGCAGGTACGGGAAATTTCCCATGAGAGAACTCAATAAATCCCATTCCAACTGATACAGGTGTGCAGTAAATCCGATAATCTTTTAATCCCAGGTTATGGAATGCAGTACATGCCCCTATAATATCCGCAATCGCATCTTCCTGCCCCAGTTCATGAAAATGCAGTTTTTCAAGAGTTGTTCCATGTATCTTTGCTTCAGCTTTTCCAAGAATATTAAAGATTGAAATTGCATCCGCGATAACAATAGAAGGAATATCCAGGGCTTTTATCCTGGCAATGATTTCCGATAATGTAGAGCTTCCTTCTTTTTTAGTTGAAACCTCGACTGAACAGGCAGAGATCCCTTTCTTGTCCGATCTGGATATTTTGACCTCAACATTGGCTGCAAGCTCCATTGCTGTTTTGATTTTTTCTGAATCTGCCCCAAGATCGATAAGAGCAGCTATTGTCATGTCGCCCGATGCGCCGCAGAAAGGATCAAAAATGATAGTTTTCATCTTTTAACTTATATTCTCATTGTGATTTATAAGCACTGTCTGGATTTATAGAAGAAATAACCTATCACACTTATCGTGATCACTGGCGAAACCCATTCTTGTATGTGAACTCCGAAGCTGTCAAGCACCATTATGATCCCGAGGAAAAATATCGAGTACATTGCACCGTTTTTCAGGTAAATATATCTTTTGACCCTGTCAATGTTGCTGACAGTTAACTCACGGACTACAAAAGCCCCGATCCCGTTCCCGATAAGGATAAGCGGAACCGACAATGTGAAAGCAAATGCTCCCACAACCCCATCAATTGAGAATGTTGCGTCTATAACCTCAAGGTACAGTATCTTACTCCAATCGCTCATGCTGCTTCCGCTAATGAGTTCTTTTTCATGCAGCTCTGCATTCTGTTTAAATCCATGAGTAATGAAAAACGCGGTTGATCCAACTACGGCTCCCATGGCCATGAACGGGTTCTTCTTTAATGCGAACCATACTACAACTGTGAGAATTATGGATACTATAGCAAAGAACCATACACCATGTTTATGGAAAAACCTCTCGCCGCGAAGGCCGTAGTTCTTAGCTTCAATGAAAAGCCAGTGAAAGAACAGGAAAATGAGAAAAATGCCTCCCCCTACAAGCAGGAAAGGTGATGATTCCTCGATTACCTTTGCGATCACAGGATCATTACTAAAGGTTGCAGTAAGCGCACCGACAGGTCCGAGTGACGGGCTTGTTGCCCATACGATTAACCAGGGAAGCATTCCCCTCACAACAAAAACCGCAAAAAACAATCCATAAAATAAGAACCATTTCCTGGCTCTTTGCGACATCGTTGAAAGAACTTCAGCGTTAATTACAGCATTGTCGATGCTGCTGATGGTCTCAAATATAATGAGACCTACAACAACCAGTATAATTGAGAATATTTCCATTTAGTGCCCAGCCTTTTAGATTCAGTGTTAATAGCTCTCTTTTACGGATAAATTTTTGCTCCAGGTAAACAAACATTAAATAGGATAAGCAATATTAATTAACTCAATATATATAAGAGACTGATATATGGTACTAGAAATATCTGAGGATAAAGCATACACAGATGCTTTTGTCTGGGTCAATAAAGGCAATACTCTTGTCGAAAGCGGAATGTATCAAGAAGCCATCCAGTGCTATGATAAAGCACTTGAAATAAATCCGGGAATGGCTGATGTATGGAATAATAAGGCTCTTGCAATGGCACGTATTGCCAGATATGAAGAAGCTGTAACGTGTTATAATAAGGCAATTGACCTTAAACCGGATGACGAAGAAGTGATATACAATAAAGGTATCGCACTTGCCCATCTCGGGCTGACAAAAGAAGCTATAGAATGTTATGATAAGATACTTGAAAAGAAGCCTCTGGATGCCGGAGCATGGTGCCTCAAAGGGGATATATTATTTGAAAGCGGGGACTTTGAAGGAGCACTTCAGGCTTATGATAGATCAATAAAGGCAAATTCCAGGGATGAGACTGTATGGAATAACAGGGGATTAACTCTCGTTAAACTCAATCGTTTACCCGAAGCTTTAGAATCTTACGATAAAGCTCTTGAAATTAACCCGAAAGTTGAGAAAATATGGAGTAATAAGGGGCTGGCCATCACAAAAATGGGAAAGGATGGTGAACAAACGGATTTACAAAAGATAGCTTCATCCATACCCGGTGAAGAAAAACTGCTTGAAGAAATGCAGGTTTATACGGATATTGAGCACGGACAAACTGAAGCCTCAGTTGTTGGGGGGGAGTTTAAAACTTTATCCGAGTATATTATTGAAAATAAAGATGAAAAATCGAATGAATTAGAAAATATAATCTCAATAAAGGTTCAAAATCCAATTAAACCCTTATATGAACCTATTATTGAAAAACTTGAAAATGAAAATCAAACTAAATGCGCAGAGGTATCCGAACCTGTGGTTCCAGTAAAAAGAGAAATCACAGATCATGAAATCTCTGCTGAATCAAAGGATTACCTTGTTAAGGGAAATTCATATTTCTCAAAACGAAAATATATCCAGGCCATTGATTACTTTGATATATCAATCAGAACAGATGCGCAAAATAGCATTGCATGGAATAACAAAGGACTTGCACTTGCAAGGCTTGGAAAAATCGATGAAGCCCTGACCTGTTATGAAAAAGCGCTTGAGATAACTCCAGATGATCATGTCTTTTTAATTAATAAAGGCAATATTCTTTATAAAAAAGGAAACCCAAAGGATTCTTTTAAGGCTTTTCAACTGGCTTATGAATTAAATCCGCAAAGCAATAATGCAATAAAAGGGCTGGAACTTTGTCTTCAGTCACTAAAAAAATCTATGAAGAAAAAGAAATAGCATCTGCTATCAAAATGATAGTATCATATGTAAATCCCAGTTCTCCTTGTTCAATTTTTACGTGAAGGCCAGTACTGTCATTGGCAAGGCTTCCAGTCATCAGACGCCTGATTTTTTTAATTGTTTCTTCATCTGTTCCCGCGCGTCTTATCCATTCATCGAAATCCTGGGGGATTTCCCAGTGTGATATATCTTTGATAACTGTACCTGTTTCTTCGAACATCTTTTTTATTTCACTCAATGAATTAATTCGAACATGTGACGGATCGCGCATCTTTTCAATTTCATTATGGAATTTGCTTTTTTCAGGGTCTTCCGGTGAGACGCCATCCACAAGCACTATGCTCTTTCGGCAGACACGCCTCATTTCAAGTAAAGCTTTTCCCGGATCAGGAAAATGATGGAAAGCGAACCTGCATGAAACGATATCGAATGTACCATCCGGAAAAGGCAATGATTCTACATCGCAAAGCAGGAAATCAACATTGGGTCCTGGATCTTTCTGCTTTTCCCTTGCATGAAGCAGCATATTGCGCGTAATATCACAACCTGTGACATTTTTTGTTTTTTTTGCAAATTCAAGTGCGAGAAATCCTGAGCCTGTGGCTACATCCAGAACACTTTGATTCTCTTTTATTCCTGTAATTTCAACTATTTTTGAAAGATGGAAACCATCCACGAAAATATTGCCTTTTGAGTAAGCTTTCGCCTGTTTCCCGAATTGCTTTATGGAGTTTTCTTTAATTCCCATTGCAGGAGACACAGTAGTAAAAGATAAATAATTTGTGTACATGTTCATTCTAATCCTGAGGAAATATCATGGAGTTTATGGAAGTTATCAAAGGGAGAAGGTCGGTCAGGAAATTCAAAGACCTTGCTGTTGGAGAAGAGATAATCGAGGAATTGCTCAAAGCCGCGCAGATGGCGCCATCTGCGGGAAATCTGCAGGCACGGGATTTCATAATAGTTACCAGCAAAATAACAAAACAAAAATTAACAAAAGCGGCTCTTGGCCAGTCTTTCATTGAGCAGGCGCCTGTTGTTATCGTTGTTATTGCAAATATTGAGCGCTCATCCCGGATATACAGGTCAAGGGGAGAACTTTATGCGATACAGGATGCTACTGCGGGCATTGAGAACATGCTTCTTACGGCTTACTCTATGGGCCTTGGCACGTGCTGGATCGGCGCTTTTGATGAAAATGCGGTCAGCGAGCTTCTCGGAATACCGGATAAAACATTACCTGTTGCGATAATATCAGCTGGATATCCGGATGAGCAGCCAGTTATGCCTCCAAGGATAGCGATGGAAAAGATTGTTCACCGGGAAACATGGTGATTTAAACTCCAACGGTCATTTTTTGCTAAAAGTGACCGATAGATTTTTTATGGAAATGGTTGTTCGAAGTTCAGGACTGAGATTCAACCCATCTCCACCTGTTCGATCCAATTTATCTTTCCGGGACTGAATTCTTCAGGTATTTTCCCCAGTTTAATGCCCTCAATTATTGAGATAACTGATCTTACAACTGCCAGCAGGTTCATATTCGTAGTATCGATCTCAAAAACATTCTGATTTCTTTGCGCCGCTTCCACAAGTATTACATCCAGCGCCTCAGCGTCAGCATTCTCCTTTACTTTCCGGGATGAATAATTCTTCCTTTTTCCCAGGCGCTTTCGCAGGGCTACAGGATGCGCCCGGAGCACGATAACAGCATCTGCTGGCAAATAATGTGAAAGATGCCCTTCCATTATGACATCCATGCCCTGCTTCTTTTCAATTTCCTGTTTCACCCGTTCCTCCAGCTTATCCATATCAGCTTCATAAGTATCCCGCGCTTCGTCTTTTCCTGAGTATAGTTTTTCATCAAGAACAAGTTTATTAACATCTATTATGCTGAATTGCTTCCTGTACTGTGAATGTTCCCTGATTACTTCGCAGACAGTTGTTTTTCCTGTGCCCGGTGTACCTGTAAGAGCGATTATCGTGAACTACCCCTCCTCTCGGAAGGGGCTTCCTGTTTCATTGCTTCTCCATTGAGACTGCTCAAACAGGCTTTAAATCCCGTAGTTCCTACGGTACTACTTCTACTTTCTATTATATTTGCTGATACATGATCTCTATCAGCAGCTAAACCACAATTAGGACATCTATGGGTCCTCATTGAAAGTTTTTTTGGTACTTTATATCCACATATACATGTTTGAGAAGTACCATATGGATTAACCCGTTCAACTACTTTCCCAGCATATTCTGCTTTGGATTCTGTTAAACTGATCAATTGTGACCAACCTGCATCTGAGATTGATTTAGCAAGATGATGATTCTTCACCATGTTCTTGATCTGTAAATCCTCAAATACAATATGATCATATTGATTGACAAGATTTATACTTAATTTCTGATTGAAATCTTTTCTTTGATTTCTGATTCTTCGATGTACTTTAGCTACAACGATTCTCTGTTTGTTCCTGTTCTTTGATCTGAGCTTTTTCTTGGAAAGATGTATCTGTTCCCTTGCAAGTCTTTTTTCAGATTTTCTTAAGAACTTTGGCGGTTCTATTGATTCACCATTGCTTAGAGTAATCAATGATTTAAGACCAACATCTATTCCTGTTCTGGTTTTGATCTTAACAGGTATAATGGGAATGTCAATGTCACATGAAAAAGTAACATACCATTGATCAATATCTTTCTTGATGGTACAGGTCTTGATTTTACCCTCAATATCTCTATGTTGAATTATCTTGATATTTCCTATTTTCGAGAGATTAAGTTTTCCATCTTTAAATCCAAAACCTGATTGGGGATATGTGAAACTATTATATCTGTTTCTTCCCTGAAACCGAGGATAGCCAAAACCATTGAAGTAATTCTTAAAACTTCTATCAACTCTTTTCAGGACATTCTGTAGAACCTGAGAGAATACTTCTTTCTGGTAATCTGTTTTTGACTCCGACAGATTATTAGCCTGATCATAGTAATTAACCCATTCTGGTTTTGCCCATGAAGTTACACCAAATATTCTTTTCAATTCATTAAGTTCAGCTTCTCTTCTTCGTTCTTCAAGAGAACTATTGTAAAGGTGTCTGCATGTAGAAAGTGTTCTATTCAGTTTAACTTCCTGATTTTTTGTTGGATATATTCTGAATTGATATGATTTTTTCATGCTATCTGAACAATACTTTTTTCGGGATAGGTATTACACTTGCAAAGGGTACGATTCATCCCCTCGCTTTCGCAAGGGGTCTTCTCTGCCCGTTGAACCCACGAGATAATATTTCGCGAAATGCTTCAATGACTCTTTCATTCTGCATCTGTGTACCCACAGATATCCGTATCAGGGACTTACCCGCACCCCTGAAAGATGTGCAGTCCCGGATTATTATCCCTTTTCTCAACAGGGATTCGGAAACTTCTTCTGCGCTGCGGGGAGATACATCTACCAGAATAAAATTAGCATCGCTTGGATATACTTTGCATTTGCAAAGTGACAGTGCGCCTGAAAGCTGCATGCGCCCGTTTTTCACGGTCTCGATGCTCTTTTTAAGATATTCCCTATCCCCAAGGGCGGCTGATCCCGCAGCAGCAGATAGAATATCCATTGAGAACGGTGTCATTACTTTCATATAAACTCTTGCTATCCATTCCGGAACAATTGCATAACCCATGCGCATCCCTGCAAGCCCGAACGCTTTTGAAAATGTACGGCCAACAATAAGATTATCATATTCCCTGACAAGCCCGGTTATGCTACTACCGGCAAATTCAACATAAGCTTCATCTATGAACACGATAGCACCGGTAGAATCAAGGATTTTCCTTACATCCTTTTCAGGTATGGAATTCCCGGATGGGTTGTTGGGAGAACAGAGGAATATCAAACATGTATTCTCATTTATTTTACCAAGGACCTTTTCAGGGGAAATAGAAAAATCAGGGTTCCTATCAACGAACACAGGTTTTCCACCATTGGCAAGGGTCGATATCTCATAATAGGAAAAAGTTGGTATGGGTATTATTGATTCGGCGCCTGGTGACATGAATAGTCTCATCATCGTATCAAAAATCCCATCCATACCATTCCCCGATACAACAATGTTACTGGCCGGATACCCTGTATAATCTCCAATGGCTTTCTTCAATTCAAGCGCATCAGCCTGGGGATACAGGTGAACTCCCTGTGCTTTTTCTTTTATGGCTGCAACAGCAAGAGGTGATGGCCCCAGAGGATTTTCATTTGAACCCAGTTTGATTATAGTATCGGGATCAAGCCCGTATTTTTTCGCTATCTCATCAATGGATTTTCCGGGTACGTACTCCTTGATATCCTTTACAGTCAGCCTGACCAGTTTTTCAAATCTCATCCAGCACCGACACCACCGTATCAAGCTGCTGTTTTGTGATAGTAAGAGGGGGGACAAAACGCAGGACTGATTCTGATGTGCAATTAAGAAGAACACCTTTTTCGCGTGCTTTTGCAACAATGTCCTCGCACTTTTGAGTAAGTTCCATGCCAACCATCAGTCCTTTGCCCCGTATTTCCAGAACGTAATCCTTATTAAGCCTGCGAAGTTTCGAAACAAGATAATTTCCCAGGACTTCCGAGTTTTTCACAAGTTTTTCTTTTTTTATCACATCGATATTTGCAAGTGCTGCCGCACAGGCTAAAGCTCCTCCGCCAAATGTCGAAGCATGGTCGCCGCGAACAAAATTTGCAGCCACCTCCTCGCGGGCAAGCATTGCACCCATCGGGAATCCTCCTCCCATTGCTTTTGCAGTTGTCATTATATCCGGGGTAATATCGGAATGCTCTTTTGCGAACCATTTTCCAGTCCTGCCAAAACCCGTCTGTACTTCATCAAGGATCAATAAAACGCCCTTCTCATCGCAAATCTCCCTTACTTCCTTAAGATACCCTTCGGACGGGATGATAACTCCGCCTTCTCCCTGGATGGGTTCAAGTATTACGCCTGCGGTATTATCATTGATAGCAGACCGTATTGCATCGGCATTATTATAAGGGACAAAAACTGCGGGGCCGAGAGGTTCAAATGGTTTCCTGTATTTTTCCTTATGCGTGACGCTCAGGGCACCGCGGGTGCGTCCGTGAAACGCATGTTCTGTGGCTATGAACTCTTTTTTGCCTGAGGACTTCATGGCAAGTTTCAGGGCGCCTTCTACCGCTTCAGCGCCGGAATTGCAGTAAAATACACGGTCCATCCCTGAAATGCCGGTAAGTTCTTCGGCAAGAATGGCCTGATTCTCTGTAAAATACAGGTTGGAGACATGAATTAACCTTTCAGCCTGTTGTTTTATGGCAGAAACAACTTCAGGGTGGCAGTGTCCTACATTATTTACGGCGATCCCTGCCACACAATCAATGTATTCTTTTCCATCAACATCCGTGACCAGCGCGCCCTTTGCACTCTTTATGGCTATGGGCTGGCGGGTATATGTCTGGAATATGTATTTTTCATATTTGCTCACGATTTCATCATAGTTAAGGTGCATCTGTTTATTCTCCAGGTCATTTTTTTCTAGCTGCATCAAAAAGGCTGATCTCATCGTTCATTACGGTTTCACCAGGATAAACGACAATGCCTTTTTCCCTGATCTCGTATGGGTGCAGAGTTTCATCATGCTTGACGCCTCTCATCTTTAATATTTCGATTGCTTTTACCCTGTTTCCTTCCACCCTGAACACATGAAGTCTTATGACGCCTGAGCAAAGATATTCTTCAACATTGAATGATTGCTCTCCCTGCATTTCACTTGATAAAACCGTAGTGCAATCGAGAAATTCAAGATTCTTGATAAACTCTGATATCATATGCCTCACTTCTGACTGGTCCGGGGATATTTTAAGAGATGTTATCGAATCGATGAATATTCTTTTTGCCTGGATCGCTTCAACCTCGATCTGGATTTGCTCAAATAGGTCGCCGATGTTTTTCCTTGCGGCAATAACATTGCCTGGCGTGTCTTGCAGTGTTTTTACGAATCTTGTGTACGTGAAAGGATTTGCATAAATTATTTTCAGCTTCTTCTGGGATATGAGTTTCTCAAGTTCCCAGCCAAATCTCCACATATCCCGGATTATCCTTGAAGGGGTTTCTTCCATACAAACAAGTACCCCGGGTTCGTTAAAACTTCTTGCACCCTCCACAAGATATTGTACCCCGAAAGTAGTTTTCCCTGATCCGGGACCCCCGGTCACAAGAACAACATCGTACTCGACATAACCACCTTCGATTAATTCATCAAGGCCAGGGATAGCTGTTTTTACTTTGCCCATTAGTTTCTCACTAATTAAGATGCAATGATTTAACAGTATAAATATTTAACTGTAAAAATAACCAGAAATCAGGGATGTGCAATAAACCTGTTCTTTGTAAATTCATTCAGAACAAGTTCTTTTACCGGAATGTCCTCTTCCTTGCATTTCTCTTCTTTCCAAGCCTCTATCGAGCGAAAAATAAAGAATATGCCATCCTTTTTCTTTGAAGCCTTAAGATTCGGGTCATCTTCGGAATCGAAAAATGATTTGTATCCGTCTAATATGGTCATTCTATCATTATTAATGCGTTAATGCAATATGAATTTTACTGCCATTGAAAAGTTTAACGACCCCGAGCCCGATAAGTACGGTTCCGATAATCATTGAAATAGACATCATTATTGGGGCAAGCGGAAAGTCTGATGCTCCTGTTAATCTAATTACTACCAAAAAAAGCCCTGCTCCATAACCGATTACTAGAGTCCCAATAATACCAATTATTGAACCGATGGCGCTAACTCTTTTGTTTTTTGAAATACGATAGAAAATAATAAAAGAAGTGATTATAGGCAATACTATTATGATTAATAATAAAAATAGTTCGTATAACCCATATAGTAATCTTCCATCCATATTTTACCTCTAAGTCATATATTTATATACTTAAGTCCCTTGATTTCCCGTATAAACTCCTTTGCCATTATCCCGTTGTAATAAGTTACAATAGCATAAGAATTTGCTAACATAATTTTTACTTTCACATCTCATGATTATAACAAGTATTATATACATATTTATTATGTTATATTAACGACAATTTAATATAGTAATTCATTCAATAACCGTTGATTGCCCAAGTCTCCCAAATATCTGAAGAGGAAGAAAATATGACAACAGATAAAAACATTAAAACAAGTAAAAACGTAAAGGCCATCATCATTCTGTCAATAATATTATTGACAGCGTTTGCAGGATGTACAACAAAAGAGCAGACCATCAGTACCCCGGGCGGAGACTTAAAAGTATCACAGGGCTCAGGTTCCGGGCCTGCCTGGTGTAAGACAGGAACAAAAATGACGATGACAGGTGCTACCGGGCAGCAAGGATCATTTGAAATAAAGGGAATTGTCAACTATGAAGGCAGGGAAGTCTGCATGTCAGAATACGTTGGTGACGAAGGGTCTATGGAGCAGTATTTCAGTCAAGATTCCAGTTACATGGTTATGGTCACTAAAGATAAATCTGGAAAAATAATAAACAAACTTGACATATCGCAACCTAAGTAAGGAACGGAAATTTAAGGAGGAAATAGTATGTTGGAAAAAACAGTTGTAGAAGACACTGGTGTAGTGAAAGGAAACATAGTAGGAGTACTGTGCTATCTCGGAGGAATCCTATCTGCGATCTTAATACTGGCATTAGAGAAAGACAATAAATTTGTAAGATTTCATGCTATGCAATCAGCAATTGCTTTTGTCGTTCTGGTTGTAGTAGCCACAATGTTATCAGCAATAGCGTCTTTTATCTGGATATTGTTTGCACTTATACCTCTGGTATGGATACTGGGATTAATTGTTTTTATATTCCTGATGTATAAAGCATACCAGGGAGAAAAATATAAATTACCGGCGATCGGTGATATTGCCGAGAAACAAGTATATCAGTAAGAACAATACTTTTTTTTATTTTTTAATAAGTGACTTTTTTTCATTATGTGTATTATGTTTTATTGAATAAAAGACTCAACATTTATCTATTATAGCAGATATTGAAGAAACACATCTTCCAATCGGATGGAAGGAGCTTAATCCAAAATGGTCGAATCAGACGCACATAAAAAATACGAATTTAAAAGAACACTTGAAGCACTTCGCGGTAAACGCGGAAGGGGTACAGAACTCATCTCACTATATATCCCGCATGACAAGCAGGTATCGGATATAACGAGCCAGCTCAGGGAAGAATTTGGCCAGGCGTCGAACATCAAATCCAGGGTTACACGCCAGAATGTGCAGGGTGCCATTGAATCTCTGCTTTCAAGACTTAAACTCATACCAAGAGCGCCTGAGAATGGGGTTGTCATTTTTTGCGGCGCCGTGGACATTGGCGCAAATAAAACAGATATGCAGACCTTCATAATCGAGCCGCCCGAACCCATAGTATCATACAAATACCATTGTGATTCATCCTTCCTCCTTACGCCGCTTGAGGAAATGCTGCACGAGCAAAAAACCTATGGTCTCCTTGTTCTTGACAGGCGTGAAGCTACTATAGGAGTTCTAAGAGGAAAACATATTGAAGAGATGGCACATCTTACTTCTAATGTCCCTGGCAAACAGCGAAAAGGGGGCCAGAGTTCCCACAGGTTCCAGCAGCTCCGGCTCATTGCGATCAATGAATTCTATACACGCATAGGGGATGCGGCAAGCGAGGTCTATCTGGGGATCAACCAGAAGGATTTCGAGGGAATTTTCATTGGCGGACCATCGCCCACTAAAGAAGAATTCGAGGCAGGGGCATACCTGCATCATGAGATACAGAAGAAAATACTGGGTCTTTTCGACGTGGCAAATACTGATGAATCGGGTCTTACCGAACTCTTCGACAGGCTGGGCGATGCTTTGCAGAATGTGGAAGTCGTCCAGGAAAAAAAGTACATGGAACGATTCCTTAAGGAACTTGTGAGTGAGAATGGGCTTGCTTCATATGGCGAGGAACATGTGCGCAAGAACCTCCAGATGGGTTCTGTTGAGACGCTTTTGCTTTCGGATGAACTGCGAAAAGTGCGCCTTACAATAAAATGCGGCAATTGCGGTTTCGAGGAAAAGAAAACCATCACGAAAAAGCTCGGTGATGATGAATACCAGCCGGGTAATTGTACAAAATGCGGGTCAAGCCTGAGGGTTGCAGAATCCGTAGATATCGTAGAGGAGTTGTCAGATATTGCTGACCAGATGGGGACGAACATCGCTTTTATTTCAAGTGATTTCGAAGAAGGAAACCAGCTTTTGAATGCATTTGGCGGGATAGCTGCGATATTGAGATTCAAGACAGGCATCTAATACTTTTTCTTATTTTGGCAGGAGGTTATATTAAGATGTGCGGAAAATAGGTTGAAGCTTTCTGATGAAGAACTCAAGAATAAAAGCCACGGAATTGCATGAACTTTACAGGTCCGCAGGTGATTGAAATGCCGCATATTATGGAATTGTTCGGGAAAACAAGGGTTGTAATAAAGGATGGGAAAGTTGTGGAAGCAGGTGAACCTGTTGCTGACTGGTGTCCTGTTTTCAGTAAGTTTTCAAATGTTTCAAAGCTCACATCCCGGGAAGCAATAAAGAACATGGAATATAGAATCCGGGAACTGGGGATGTTCACCCCGCAAAGAAGGTTTGATTATGGGGTTTTTGTCAATTTCGGGGCAAGTGAGATAATGATGACCGCCCTTTCCCGCGGGCTTATCGATTCCACTGTCACTGTATGCGATGGTGCGGGAACTGTGATCACTGATAATCCTGCGCTGGTACAGGGCATGGGTGCTTTGATGTCAGGACTTATTGAAACCGAGCCGATAGCGCAAATTATTGCAGGGATCGAATCGCGGGGAGGTATAGTTCTTGATAAACAGAATGCAAGGATAGACCAGGCAGGCGGTCTTCTAAAAGCATGCGAACTGGGTTACAGGAATATTGCAGTAAGTGTTGTCTCTCCTGGAGAGGCTTTGAAACTTCGTTTGATAGAGGAAGAGAAAAACATTGACCTGACCCTTATCGGGGCTCACCTCACAGGTATCCAGTTCAGGGAAGCGCAGGAGCTTATTGCGAAAATGGATATTATAACGGGCTGCGCTTCAAATATGGTGCGCCATCTTATACTTCCTGTCCTCCAGGCCGGCACTTCTGTTCCCATGTTCGCACTGACACAGAAGGGAAAAGAGCTGATCATTGAGAGAGCAAAGGAAATTGATTCACCAATTCTTGCAACTACAACAGAATTACCTGTGCTGCCTGAGCATAAGCAGCCCAGACCGCTAATTTAGACAACAGATAGAGTGATTAAGTGCTTATCCGAAAAATCAATAAATAGTATATTTCCGAATTTAACTTTTCGGATAGGTTCTAATACCAAATAAGAGCGCACCTCTCTTCTCTATCCCGCTATGTACTGATTCTTATATTGTCTAATTGTGTTCACAAAGTACTATAATCATTTTGCTGTAGCTGGAGGGTCAGGTATACATGCCTCGCAATAGTACAAACAAGAAATCAGATCATCCCATTTTCCTGGCAGCAAGCTCAATTGCCTCAAAAAGGCTTTCCCTGGGCATGATTATAGATACAGGTATTCGCAGAACTTTTTCAATAGTAGTACTGACTATTGGTGCGCAGACCACTGCTTTTGCACCGTCTCTCTCAGCTTTTATTGCAGCTACGATGGCTTCTTCCATTGAAGTTGCAGAATATTCCCTTATGGTAAGAAGTTGATCTCCCACCTTGAGTTTCTTCTCAGTGATAAGATCAAGGACAGGGCGGGCTGCTATCACAGCGATGAAACCGGATTTTTCATTTTCTTCCGGTTTCTCTTCCATTTTTCGCAAAATCGATATAATCTGCCTCAGGGTATTGATATTCAATTCCCGGTGGCCTGATAATAGCTTGTATATGGTGCTTGCCGGGATGCCTGACTTTTCAATGAATTCCGATGCATTCATATGCAGTTCATCTTTTATTATTCTCTGGAATTCTTTGAGAAAGGCGTCATTTGATTCTATTGCTGCTTTTATTAAATCGTCTGCGGTCATTGTTTATCACTTTTTGAGAGTCCGGATAAAATAAAAAGATTTAATCGGGAAATGCAAAATAAATAGGAGAAGGAGGTGTGGCTGCACACCTTTCCTTCGGATAAAATAGTGGGGTGGAATCGAGATATGCACCCGCTATATGCCAGTTTGCCCTCTGTCATAATTAGCGGTAAAATTAGTTTCAGTATTTAAGTTTTTGTATCCGATATATAATTTTATCCTGAAAAGATGTAATCTTTTCCTGAAACGGAATAAGAGACTTTATATAAATACTTTTGTCCACAAATCATTAAAAAGCTGTACTCAAAGTCCTGATGCTATTTTTCTGAGTCCTGGACTAAATTGCACTGCGCCTTTATTCCAGATCAGGAAAAATCATCATTCGAAAAGGAAAGATTTATAATGTATAATAAGGTACTCCGTAAAAAACTAATTTATAATAGTTTTTTATGGTGATTTGAATTCAATATAGGAGGACACAATAAAATGGTATTAGACTTAACCATGAGTATGGCTATATTGGCACTCATGGGAGCACTTGCTACTATAGCGGGATGCCTTGAGGATCTTGAATCCGATGTAGGCTCGCAGAGCAACCCGAACTCCCAGGTTCAATTAGCTCCCCAGATGGGATTTTTGCACAGAATATTTAACAAAGCGATTTCAGGTGAACCGATCAGCAACGGTATGTCGGCAGTGATCGGCGGTACTGCCACAACGGTACTTTTGAGCCAACAATTCTATCCATTGACTGCTATCGTAATCGGAGCGTTTTTCGGCGCGATCGTATTGGGCATCTTCGCTACAACCTCATATGCAGGAAGAGTTGCGAGCCAGACGAGGTTCAAGCAGCCGCTATATATGGATATCATGAGATATACGACCCCCTCGATCATCGGGCATAATTTCATTATGAATTTCTGCCTTGTAGCTATTGCATACATCCAGTTTGAAATACTCGGATATCCGTTCACTATTCCATTCCTTGCATTAATATGGGGAATTTCCGTGGGCGCTATCGGCTCATCAGTGGGCGATGTGCATTATGGCGGAGAACGTGAATTCCAGAACCGCGAATTCGGATGCGGTCTTAACACCGCGCTTTCAGGACGCATTGTGAGGAAAGCCGAATCGGGTCTGAGGAACAGCATAGATAATGTCTGGTTCTGCGCCAAGTTCGGAGGACCTGCAACAGGCATTGCTCTTGGTCTTACTGTTTTCTTTTCAAGCTGGCCCACAACCATTTTCGGGTATACATGGAAAGCGATAGGTGTGGGAGTATTCATTGTTATAGTTCTCACATTGATGAACAGGCTGGTAGAACTCAACGTAAGACATGCTTATGGCCCATATAAGGAAGAAAAAAATGAACAGGAGGCAAAAGCATAATGGTAGCGATTGATCCGGCATTATTAACTAATATTTTATTGATCGGCCTGAGCGGGACTCTTATCTGTCTTGCAGTTCACTTCATTCCGGTAGGCGGCGCACCTGCGGCAATGGCACAGGCAACAGGCATCGGAACAGGGACTGTGGAACTTGCGGCAGGCTCAGGTCTTGTAGGACTGATAACAGCAAGTTACATGTATGCTTATGAACCACTGGCCAATATTCCCCTTGTTATGGCAGCAGGAGCAATGGGCTCCATGGTAATGCTTGCAAGCACAATGTTTGCCGGCAGTTTGATATATGCTTATGGCGTGGCAGTGCCATTTGCCTCAGCACAGGTCAAAAAAGACCCGATCACCGGTGACAGGCAGGACACCTACATCTCCAAGGGAACACAGGGCCAGGGTCTTCCCACTATCTGCTTTGTCAGCGGTGTTGTGGGAGCTGCGCTTGGCGGTGCAGGAGGAGGGCTGATTTATTTCGTCCTGATGGACTTATATAAACCATTGATAGCATTGACAAGCGCATTTGCAGTTGCAGGCGTATTTACAATGGGCGTTATGTATGTTAATTCAGTAATACCATCATACGGTGTGGGCGGAACAATTGAAGGAGTCCACGATCCCAAGTTCAGGCGTGTAGTCGGGAAAGACGTTATAACAAGCTTTTTCGTGAGCATTCTTTGCGGACTCCTTGCAGTATTGATCGCTGGAGGAATGTCAATATGAGCGACATCAAAGAAAGATCACCCAATCAATTACTGCTTTTCGGGATAATCGGAGGGCTTCTTGGAATATACCTTACCTATTTACTTCCATTTGCCGGAGATAAAATCGGTGGAAATCCCGCAATCTTACTCAGAACAATAGCACCCACATTCGGGGCGCTTGGAGCCATTTGCGCTGTCATGTGGGGTGCAGATGCAGTAAGGCGCGTTGCAAAATATGGCCTCGGAACAGGTGTCCCGTCAATCGGACAAATTGCGATGGGAATGGGAATAATCGCTGCCATGTTCGGCCTTGCAATTGTAAAAACTATTGTCCTTGCCGGACCGATAGTGGCTCTGGTAACAGCATCTATTATCGGATTCATAATAGGCTGGTTTGCACAGCATGTTATAAAGATGAAGATACCTGTGATGATCCGCTGCATGACTGAGATCGCTGCTTCCGGAACGATAATCATTATTGGCTTTTCCGCGGCAGTAGCAGGAAATTTTGAGTTTGCAAATATTGTTACACTGGTTTTCGATAACGGTGTAATTCTTGCGGTATTCTGGGTCGGAGCTGTTGCAATGCTGCATCCTTTCAATGCATGTCTTGGTCCTGATGAAAAGCAAAAGAGGCTTTTGTATCTTGCAGGCTCAACAGGAGCCATAACAATGGCAATAATCGGAATAGCTGCAATCATGACACTCGGTACATCAGGAATTCTGACCCTGTTCATTGGAATAATCCTCTGGATAGTGTTTTACAAGAAATTCTGGGATGAAGTTTATCATGATGCTTCATCAGTAGTCGGAACCGGATTGATCCCCAAGACGGAGGCATAAAAATGAGCCATATAAGAGTTGTCCCGGAAATGCACCTGATCCTTGATCCTACAACAGGTGTGATCGCAGCAGAAAGGGATGATGTTGTGGAATATTCACTCGATGCAGTGAAAACACAACTTGACGAACTGGATTTAATCGTCACTGATATGATGAACCAGCTTGATCCGAAAGCAAAATTATTGAGCATGTTCCCTGGAAGAGAAAGTGCTTCTTATAATGCAGGAATAATAACAAATGCATTCTATGGTGCAATAATAGGATTTATCGTGTCCTTTTTATTGCTCATAGTGATGAAGCTTGGAGGGATATAAATGGCAAATAAAGTGAAACCGGCAGCAGGATGGCCTGTTGTCAAAGGTGAATATGATGCGGGAAATCCGGAAAATTGCGTAGCAGTAACCACATGCGGCTCACATCTCAAGGGCGCGCCGCAGATAGCAGCCGGTGCATGTATTACAGGGCCGCACAAGACTGAAAACCTGGGTATCGAGAAAATTGTTGCCAACATTATTTCCAACCCCAACATACGTTTCCTTCTCGTAACAGGCGCCGAAGTAAAAGGTCACATATCAGGTGAAGCAATAATAATGCTTCACAAGAACGGGATCAAAGACAACAGGATCGTAGGTTCAACAGGCGCTATCCCTTACATTGAAAACCTGCCTGATGATGCCATAAAGAGATTCCAGGCCCAGGTCCAGATAGTTGAAATGATCGGCACCGAGGACGAAAATGCGATTATTGCCAGGATCAAAGAACTCGCAGCAAAAGATCCGGGAGCCTTTGCAGGCGAACCGATGATAATCCAGGTCGGCGAGAAGAAAGAGGCAGAGGAGCTTGGCGGAGTCAAACCAATGTCCGCCGAGATCGCAACTGTCCAGGCAAGGATAAAGGGCATACAACAGCAGACGATCGATATCGCAAATATGAATAAATTAATGTCAGGTATCTATGCAGGAAAGATCGAAGGTATAATGATAGGTCTTGTTGTTGGATTGACCATTCTTGGAATACTGATATTCGGCGGAGGTGTTTAAAGTGGCAGAGAAAGAATACGAATATGGAAAAGGCGTACCAATGGTATTAAATCCTTCAATGGTTGCCATAGAATCGCTGGTAGCGGATATCAGATACAGGGGCCAGCTTATTGCACGGAACCAGAAACTTGAATCCGGTGTTGGCGCAACAGGCGTGATCGGTATCTCGATCGGTTTTGTGATCGTTATGATAGCAGTGCTTGTTCCTCCTTTAGTGATGGGGTGAAAAAATGGCAGAAAAAATCCCAATAGTTATCGTAGATCCGGAAGACTACAAGAATATCCTCCAGAAATTGGATGAAATAGATGAAAAGATCGAGTTCACAAATTCTGAGATACACCAGAGATATGGGAAAAAAATAGGAAGAGACATAGGAATACTGTACGGGATTTGCGCATCGCTCATGATTGTAGTGGTATATCTGTTACTGCTTCTTTCACCGGCGCTTTCAAACCCGTTATTGATAAATGCAGTAAAGAAGGCTTTAGGATTAGAATAAGTAAGTGAGGTGCCAAGATGTTCAGATTTGATAAGAAACAAGAAGTATTTGAGTTCGGTAAAACAAAAGTGGGCGGACAGCCTGGAGAATACCCAACAGTACTTGTCAGTACGATGTTTTATTTAAAACATAAGATTGTGACTGATGAAGACCATGGCGTATTTGATAAAGCTGCAGCCGAGAAACTGTGGAATACACAGGAAGTAATGGGAGACACGACAGGAAATCCGTATTTCAACCAGCTTGTGGGTGAAACACCCGAAGCTATCAAGAAATATATTGACTGGTTCGTAAATATATGCGATGATGTACCATTCCTTGTGGATTCATCTGACGGACATGTCAGGGCTGTTGCAGCAAAGTACGCAAAGGAGATCGGTGTTGAGAAACGTGCAATACACAATTCCATAAATGCCAGTATCGGCGCTGAAGAGATCAAAGCTCTCAAAGACAGCAAGCTGACATCAGCGATCATCCTCGCATTCAATGCCACAAACCCCAGCGTTGAAGGTAAACTGGAAATCCTTGAGAAGGGAGGAACGGGACAGACAAAAGGTATGCTTGATGTAGCAAAAGAAGTAGGAATCACAAGACCCCTTGTGGATGTAGCAGCAACACCTCTCGGTGCAGGTTCCGGAGCTACCATCAGGTCGGTACTTGCCATAAAAGGTAAATTAGGCTTACCCGCAGGCGGAGGTTTTCACAACATGGCTTCGGCCTGGGACTGGATGAAGAAATACAAGAAAACAGATCCGGATGCAAAGACCGAATCATGGCCGCCAGTGGATATAGGCACAAACCTTGTCGCACAGATAATGGGAGCCAATTTCCTGCTGTATGGTCCAATCGAGAACGTAAAAAAGGTTTTCCCCGCAGTAGCAATGGTAGATATCATGCTCGGTGAAACCGCAAAAGACCTGGGTCTTAGCGTTCTGGCTGAATCCCATCCGATAAAGAAATTGGTGTAAATTTACACCGATTTTTTTTACCACAAAAGACAGTTCTTCCAAGCTCCCTTAATTTATCGATACCTTCAGGCTCACATTCAAGAAGAGGAACTATAATCATTGGGGTTTTGAATCTTTGCTGTATTTCAGATAAATACTTTTCTTGCTGTTTTCTCCTATTGCTGAAGAACTTATTATTCCCAGAATCCTGCGACAGTAAGTAATTAACTGCTACCAGTGTGGTTTCTATTTTAACCTGCTTTTTCAATTCTTCAGAAGCCCTCCATGCTTCTATTATGGGTGTATATTCAGGATACATCACAAAAATAAACGTGCTTTTTTCTTTGTTTCTCATTGTTTCTATGACATTAGCATACTTATTCTTAGTTTCATCAGATGCTTTCTTTGTTAAATCCCCCAGGTCGATAAATCCTTTCCAGTCAGAAGGAAGTTCTAATAATCGCAGGGTATGCCCTGTCGGTGCTGTGTCAAAAATTATTATATCATATCCATTTAATTCAAAGTAATTTATAAATCTTTCAAATGCAGCCATTTCTTGCGCGCAGGGAGAGCTCAGGTCTTCTTCCACAGATTTCTTTGTTTCCCCGTCATTATCCTTAACTATGTCCAGAATTCGTTTTTTATACTCTTCCAGTGCTTTCTTCTGATCTATTCTTGCTGCATATAAATTATCCACACCTGTAATCCTGGTCGGTTCATGCTCAACCGTCTGTCCGAAAATATTCTGCAAATGAGATGCGGGATCTGTTGTGAGTATTAAAGTTCTAAAACCTTTTTCCGCCAGATGCAGGGAAGCTGCGCAGGCAATCGTGCTTTTCCCAACACCGCCTTTGCCTGTGAAAAATATATATCTGGTCCCATTCAAAGGGGTGAGCAGATAATATAGTTCTTTTTGATCAGTCATCACCTGAAATTCCCGGACTTTCCCATTCAATAACTCTATTTTGGTATCCTCTATTTTAGCTTCATATAAAAATTTTCCTGCAGCTTCTAACAATTCCAGACCGGAAACTTCAGAATCCCTGAGCAGATAAAATAACTTCTGCATGGCAGGAAATGTTTCATTGATTTTTTTCACTATTTTCTTCTCATCCTCCTTCTTCTTTTTGAAAAATTCATCTGTGCACGCCTCTTCCGGAAGTATTCCATTAATTATCAGGAAATTTATTTTAATTCCCAATTTAGATAATTCATCAGAACTTCTCTGTGTTTCAAGAAGCGAGGAGCTCTCTGGTTTCAGAACAAAGATGAAGGAAGTTTTGGCATCATTCTGAAGATATGATATCGCTTTTTCATATCTGGATTTTGCACCCTGTAAAGATGCGCCAGGCCCTATGCAGGTTGAGGCGCTTTTTTCTAATGTTGTGCTCCAGCCCCCCGGAAGTTCTAAAAGCCTGATCGTATGTCCGGTCGGTGCGGTATCAAATATGACAACATCATACTGGGGATCATCCATGAATTCTATGAATTTATCAAATGCTGCTACTTCCTCAACGCAGGGGCTGTTCAGTTGCTCGTTTATTATCTGTATATTATTTTCATCCAAAATTTCTCTCATCGGGGCAATAATTCTTTCTCTATATTCCTCGGAAGCTGTATCGGGGTTTATCTCGATTGCAAACAGGTTCTCAATATTATTAATGGAAGTAATTTTATGCCCGATTTCCTGGGTAAATATATCTGAGAGATTTGGAGCCGGGTCTGTGGTAACGAGCAAAGTTTTATAACCTTTTTTTGCAAGCCACACAGCAGTAGTGCAACTCATCGTGCTTTTCCCAACTCCGCCTTTCCCGCTGAAAAAAACGAATTTCGCCTCTCCTTTTTTTCCTGGCTCTATTAATTGATAGATACCGTTATTTTTCATGGATAGAATGTTCTCCAGAATTTTCAACTCATTCTATCCTGCTCTGGGAATTTTCGACTTCTTTCTTCAGTTCAGCATATGTCAAGTATTTCTGTCTGGCAACAATTTTGCCGTTGATAGTAGTAATGGGGAGTATACCAGGTCCATTTTCCTTGATCAGTCGGGAAATCATCTCGTTTTCAAAAAACAACTTCAGGTTAAAAGTCATGCTTGCCCTTATTACGTTCATCTCTTTGAATTCATCCTGTAATTTTTTCAGTGACTGATTCAAATCTATCAGTACTTTATCTGGCTCCGGGCCGCAAACGCCTGTGGAGCAGCACATCACACCTTCATATATGATCAAATTCATTTTTGTCAGATCAACACCTCAAAAATTTTGAAATTATTTACTTCTTATTCCCCCATGATTTTTTCATATACATTGCTCCACGATAACTGGGAGCCTGCAGCCACAAACATTGCACATGCCACAGCTTCAGCTATCATTTCATCTGTTGCACCATGTTTCTTCGCCCTGTCTGCATGTATTTCTGTGCAGCGCTCACATCTCATAAGCACGGAAGCAGTTACAGATATGAGTTCTTTTGTGCGAAGATCAAGCGCACCTTCTTTAAATACAGAATTTCTCAACTCAGAAAATGCTTTCGCAACATCCGGTGTTTTCTCGTTGAACCATGACAAATTTTATTCCTCCTTTATATTCAAGTTTCCTGTAACATCAGCAGTAATTTTTCTATTTATCACAAAACCATTCTGATCAAACCATATCGAGCCTACTCGTCTTGCTACATGTACCAGTCCCAGCATAACAGGCACTTCAATCAGCGGTCCCACCACGGCTGCAAAAGCTACGCCTGAATCTATCCCGAACACCGCAACAGCTACTGCAATTGCAAGTTCAAAATTGTTGCTTGCTGATGTGAATGCCAGGGTTGTGGATCTGTCATAGGAAAAGCCCAGCCTGTACGACATGAAAAAAGAGATGCTAAACATCAGGATGAAATAAATAAGCATCGGGACTGCTATCCTGAAAACATCAATGGGAAGTTTTAGGATGTACTCTCCCTTTAAAGAGAACATAACTATAATTGTAAAGAGCAATCCAATCAAAGCAGTGGGACCAAGCGTTTTCATAAATACATTATCATACCAGTCCTTTCCTCTCTTTTTCACAAGGACAGACCGGGTTATTATGCCTGCGATAAAAGGAATCCCCAGGTAGATGAATACCGCTCTGGCGACTTCCCATATGGAAATATCTACTACAGCGCCTGCTCCTGCACCGCCGATCCATGATGACAATACAGTTACAAATAGGTATGCCAGAAACGAATAAAGCGCTACCTGGAATATTGAGTTCACAGCGACAAGGACAGCGCATAATTCATTATCTCCGCCAGCCAGATGGTTCCAGACAAGAACCATGGCGATGCATCGCGCAAGACCGATTATGATCAAACCTATCCTGTACTCAGGAAGGTCAGGAAGAAAAATCCAGGCAAGAGCAAACATCAGCACAGGTCCTATTATCCAGTTCTGGATGATGGAAGCGGTGAGGGCTTTTCCCTGCTGCTTCATTTTATAGAGTTCTTCGTATCTCACACCTGCAAGGGGCGGGTACATCATCCAGATAAGGCCAATAGCAATTGGCAGGGAGACCTGTTCGATACGGATGGTATCCAATATTTTGGCCACCTGCGGATATGCAGCGCCTATAATTATGCCAGCTGCCATGGCAAGAAGAATCCATAAAGTCAGGAATTTACTTACTATGCCCAGGTTACCTTTACCTGTTATTTCGTTCATGTTCAGCTCTTTTTACTTGATTTCCTCATTATATGACCTGCCTTGAATGCTATTGTGGTATTTATACGGAGATATTATTAATAAAACCATGATAAGGATTTCAAAAAAATTTGAACAATCAGTTTCGAAATAGGGAAAGCGTCTGTTCTCATTAGGGAGAAAGTGAATAAAAAATGCAAAACGTGAGCGTTTTATCGGAAGTTCAATAGTCCCAAAATAACCAGGCTACATGAAACAGAGCACGAATCGCAACCACATTAAGAAGTATGATATAAAACTGCTTTGTAGTATGTTGCGGTTGTGCAAAGAAGGGGCTGGAATTTTGTGACCACATGGAATGGAAGATTAATATACTTCCATAAATATCCACAAATATAATTAGACTGGAAATAATTAATAAAATTATCATATTTTGTATCTCCATATTTTTCTTTTCTCCTTGATCTTATCGCAGAGCTCCAGGATACCTGGAGTGCTATTGTGGTATTTTATACGGAGATATTATTAATAAAACCCTGATAAGGATTTCAAAAAAATTTGAACAATCAGTTTCGGAATAGAGATACCGTTTTCATCCCTTCTTGAGAAAGTGAATAAAATGCAAACCGAGAGCGTTTTATTTTGCAGATCAAGCCGTGTTTCTCTAACATCCCCATATGATAGGAAACAGCAGACTTTTGAGTTTTCAACTTTCTTGCCATCTCATCCATACAATGTTCTCGCTTCTCAAGCATCAGGAGGATCTCAATCCGGTGGGAATTTGCGAGGAGCTTTAATTTCCTGACAATTTCTTTTGAGGTTTGCCTTACCGGGTCATGTTCTTTTTCCAGATCCATGAGCCAGACTTTACGAAGTTTTTTGTCAGTCGGGCAGCAAAATTTTGCGGTTTTTGAAGCGCACAGGCATTTATGTTTATTATTCATGATTCTTTGCATTTTAATTGCAACTTATTGTTCTTTAAGCAGTTGCTTTTATGCAACCATAGCAAGTATTGAGTTGACAAGCTTTTTTCCTTCTTCAATATCATTTACCTCTCTTATAGTAACTTTTCCGCTTGCGAAAAAATTAACCTCGTGTCTACCAGGGTGTACAATGCGCAAAGTATATGTGTATAAACGTAATGATATTAAATGTTAGTAAGTAAGGAGTGGGATATATGTAAATGAGTAAGTAAGGAGTGGGATATATGTAAATGTTTATTGGAACAATGTTCCAGGAAAAAATAATGGAAGACTCATAGAGTATCCGTATGGTGTTTAAAATCAGGGGGATATTATGGCATATACACTGGAGATATTAATAATTATAATCGGAATTATTTATGGCTACATGAAGCCGGGCAAAGAAGACCGCTCAGCATTATTAAAGAGAGGAGTTGTGATTGGAATAATTCTGGGCGCTATTATGGTAGTGCTTGGATTATTAGGTGGCAGAGCGATTCTGCTGCTTGGCAGTTTAGCAGGAGTGATTGTATTTATCGAAGTTATAATCCTTGCAGTATTGTTCATTATAGGCACCTATATCGGAGATATGCTGGAGAGAAAGTAAAATTACAATTGCAACAAAATGCAATCAAATCGTAAATTAAAGGAGGAATACTATGAACAGCGGTACAAAAGAAGAAATTAAAGGTAAAGTTCGCAGAGCAAAGGGCGGAATCAAGGAAACTGCGGGGAAACTCACCGATAATCCCAAACTGGAAGCCGAAGGCAAAGTAGAAAAAAATGTCGGTAAAGTTCAGGAAAAGGCCGGTCAGGTCAAAAAAGCCATTGAGGATTAAAACGGTGTATGCAGGTGTTTGAGGTTCACAACTTCAAACATCTTATTTAATTTTTTTCTTTAACTTTTCCTGAATTATGCCACATAATCTTGCTGGGATCATTCTTGTCTCTGCACGCAAATATTAATAGTCATAAGCCAATATACGATTATTTAAATTTAAACAAAAATAAACCTGAAGGGTAAAATATGCACTGGCGGGAAAAAGAATTACTTAACGCACTGAAAAACGGAAAATTGACAACTACTGAGATAGTCAAAAGGGTAAATATGAGCAAGGCAACTGCCCTGAAATACCTGGATGGTATGAAAGAAAAAAACCTGGTTGATGGCGAAGAGATAGGCACAACAAAAATCTGGTTTTTAAAAACTGAAGAAGAAACAGTTGAAAAGAAAATCAAAATACTCGTTGCCGATGATGATAAAAATGTTATTAACATTATCCGGTATTCTATAGGTGATCAATATGAGATCCTGGAAGCCACAAATGGAAAAGAAGCCCTGGGGATGGTCTTTGCAAGGTCACCTGATATCCTGGTCCTGGATATCATGATGCCTGAAATGGATGGCTACATGGTGTGCAAAGAATTAAAAGAACATGATTCTACAAAAAATTTGCCAATAATAATTTTATCTGCCAAAGCCAATGTAGATGATAAGCTTAAAGCAATAGATTTTGGCATAGATGATTATATGATAAAACCCTTTGACCCAAGGGAATTGGAAGCAAGAATAAAAATGAGGTTAAAACGGACTACTGATATAGATTAAACATTATGTTTTGATGTTATTATGGTTTCAGGTCCTGCCAGTTTACATTAACCACAACGATTCTATTGATACTGAGGTACAATGATTCGATCTCATCACCTCTGAGGCCGTTTTTGAGAAGTGTAGCTCTTTCTTCCCTCAACGCGAGCACCAGATTATTATTGCTGTCATCTCGGCTATCATTTATATCAGATATTTTCATGTCATTCGTATTTGCTTGATCAGCAGCATCTTGACATGACCTTTCTTTCAGGAACTTTGTATGCCCACCCGCTAAAACTGTTTATATACAAAGTGCTTTCATTAGAATTTTCTTCTATGAACTTGATTTCTCCTTTATGCGTTTCAGCAGATCCGATCTTAAATTTCACTATATCTCCTATGGAATATTTCATTCACTTCACCCTCCTTATAGATAATTGCTTACTACAGTGCGCCAGGAGATTTGTTATAGGGATTGTGCCTCCTCCACACCAGATTTTAGCAGGAGGCAGGCACGATGAATTCCCACTCCCAGGGTTTACTTGTTTTGCAAACAATATACTGATAAATCCGATGCTATTTAAAACTTTCCAATCGATCGTTTATTTTTAAACTATGGTATAATATAGTTGGAAAACCAATATAGTGTAATAACAATTCTTTAAAACATGACCAGAAAAGAAAAAAAAACTAAAATTGGTAACCTGCAAGGTATATCCATCACGGATATCTCGTGTATCATAGATACAGTACGAGAACCCATTGTTATTCTCGATTCACAACAGCGGGTGAAGATGGCAAATACTGTTTTTTATAAGACGTTCAAAATCCCGACCGGAGATTCTGAGGGCAGACCATTATATGAACTTGGGAACGGCATATGGAATATTCCCGGACTTAGAGAATTACTTGAAGATATTATTCCCAGGAATAGCCAGTTCAGGGATTTTGAAGCTAAGATGGAGTTTCCTGATACAGGACCAAAAGTGATGTTACTCAACGCCTGCAAGCTCAATCAGGCGGGTACAGATATGATTCTCCTTGCGATCGAGGACATTGCAGACCGCAAAAAATTGGAAGAGTTGCGTTCTGAGAATGAGCGTCTCATCTTCGCAAACAAAACCAGATCGGAGTTCCTGGCAATTATGAGTCATGAACTGAGGACTCCCCTGACATCTGTCATCGGATATTCACTAATTTTGCAGGGGATGACACAGGGCAAATTGAATGAAAAACAGAAGTTATTTGTGGATAATATTCTAAAAAGCAGCAAGCACTTGCTTACTCTTATCAATAATATTCTCGATATGGCTAAAATGGATGCAGGAAAGCTGGAAATGGCCATAGAAGAAATATCTGTGCCCGACACAGTAAATGAGATACTCAACCTCATCAAAGAAAATGCCACAGAGCATAATATAGTCCTGAATAAAGAATTTGACCCTGAAATGAATACCATAAAGGCCGACAGGCGGGCTCTTAAGCAAATATTTTTCAATCTTCTCAGCAACGCGATAAAATTCAGCAAGCAAAAGGGAGGAATTGTTACAGTGTCAGTAAAAAGAGAGGGGGACATGGTCAAAATCTCAGTCTCTGATACCGGTATAGGAATCAAGGAAGAAGATGTGCCAAGACTCTTCCAGGAGTTTGAGCAGCTTGATTCAGGAATGTCCAGAAAATACGAAGGTACGGGTCTTGGTCTTGCTATTACAAAAAACCTTGTGGAACTGCATGGGGGCAAAATCTGGGTAGAGAGCATATATGGTAAAGGGAGTAAATTTATCTTTATGCTGCCGATTACTGGAAATAGTCAGAAAGTGCAAAGGTTATAGCCTGACTCGTTCATTTATCCATACTTTTCTCTATCGACTCCAGTACAACGCGGATTTTTGCTTTAAGTTCATTCAGGTCAAACGGTTTTGTGATATAATCGTCCGCCCCCAATTCCAGGCCTGCAATCCTGCCTGTCTCACCCATTCCTGTTAGCATAATGATCGGAATTGACCTGGTCGATGGATCTTTCCTGAACTTATTACATATCTCATAACCCGTCATGTCAGGAAGCATAATGTCTAATAAGATAAGGTCAGGAGCTTCGCCTTTCACCTTCCTGATAGCCCCGTCGCCAGTATACGCTTCAATAACTTTGTAATTATCAGATTCAAGAGAGATCTTTAATGCGTTGACTATACATCTCTCATCATCTACAACCAGTATTTTGATCTGCATACCCCCCCATGTTTTGTCTGTCTTTTATATTATTTAAAGGTTTCATTACTATCCTGTTCCATGTTTATGACATCGTGTATTGTTCTTAGCAATCTTTCAGTAGTGTAGGGTTTTGGTAAAAAGGCTTTTGCATGAGAACTTCCGATTTTTGCAATTTTATCCTTCTCTGCTAATCCGCTAACTGCAATAACTTTAACATCATGGTTAATTTTGTGAATCGCCCGGATGCTTGCATAACCATCCATAACAGGCATCATCATATCCATAAGAACAACTTTAACTTTATCCTTGTTCCGGGCATACATTGCCACAGCCTCCGCGCCATCCCTGGATGTAATGACTTTATACCCATATATTTCCAATGTCGAGGAAGTAATTTCACGGATTGAGCCTTCGTCTTCAGCAACGAGAATCAACTCTCCATGCCCCATGTATAATTTATTCTGTTCTTCTACTTCTTGAACTTCGGTTTTGACCGCTGGCAGATATACCTTAAACGTCGTTCCTTTTCCAACTTCACTATACACATTTATAAATCCATTGTGGCTCCTCACAATTGCAAGTGCTGTTGACAGGCCAAGTCCGGTCCCTTTACCGAATTCCTTTGTTGTGAAAAACGGTTCAAAAATCCTATCCATTATCCTGGAAGGGATACCAGCTCCGGTATCTGAAACTGAAATGATAACGTAAGAACCGACTTTTGCCTCTTTATGAATCCGGACATAATTCTCATCAATGAAAAAATTCAAAGCTGTGATGCTTAATATACCGCCATCCGGCATAACATCACGGGCATTCACGCACAAATTCATTATAACCTGGTGCAATTGTGTGGCATCTCCTGAGATGGTAAAGAGATCTTTCTGTATATTCACCTGGATATCGATATTTCTTGGGAATGTCTCTTTAGCAACCTTCTCGATCTCATTGATAACGTGTTTTGCAGCAAGAGGATTGCGCTCACCTTCTACTCCTCTTGCAAAAGATAGAACCTGCTTTATTAAATTAGCTCCGCGCTGGCAGTTCTGCTCAAGCATTGTAAGCAATTTCCGATCCTGTCCATCTCTGGATTTTTCATTTAACAGTTGCAGCGATAGCATAATCGGCGTCAGCACATTGTTAAGGTCATGCGCTATGCCGCCTGCAAGAGTGCCTATGCTCTCCATCCGCTGCGCGCGTAATAGCTGCGCTTCAAGCATTTTCTTCTCAGTGATATCCTTGGCAATAACAGAGAGACCGGTCTCAGCTGGATAAACATTAATTTCAAAGATAAGATTCTTATCCCTAACCTTGAACGCACTCTCTAAACGTCCGGGTTGCTGTGTTTTTAATGATTCAATATAGAACTGCCCGATTTTTGTCTTGTTTATATCAGGGAAAATTTCAAAGAGGGATTTTCCAATAGCATCTTTTGCCGAAATCCCTGTAAGAACTTCAGATGCCTTATTCCAGTAGGTATATTTTAAATCCCTATCCATCGCATAGAACAGGTCGTTAATGCTTTCAGTAAGCCGCCGGTAGCTTGCTTCACTTTCTACTAATGCTTTGTTTGCTTCTTTTAGCTGTGCTGTCCTTTCCTGTACCCGTAATTCTAACTCATCGCGCGCTTTATGCAGCGCCTCCTCGTACTGCTTGCTCGAGGTAATGTCGCGAAAGACCAGTACCACTCCCATGATCCTGCCGTCCCCGCATCTTATCGGTGCGCCGCTGTCATCGATCGGGATTTCAGTCCCGTCCTTTCTCACAAGGATCGTGTGGTTGGCAAGACCGATAATGTTCCCATCATGAAGCACCCTGGTGACAGGGTCTTCAACTTCAGCACGGGTGTACTCGTTGATAATGTTGAAAATCTCCTTCACTGGTTTTGTCGCTGCATCAGCCAGTGTCCAGCCGGTCACTTCTTCCGCCACAGCGTTCATGAAGGTGATCCGGCCTTCGATATCAGTTGAAATGACAGCATCGCCGATACTGGCCAGGGTGGTAGCCCAGAGCTGCTCGCTTTTCTGCAATGCCTCTTCCGCCCGTTCGCGCTCGGCCATTTCAGCCTTCAATTCTTCATTAGTGTTTGCAAGCTCTGCGGTTCTTTCCTCTACTTTTATTTCCAATTCATCATGTGCCTTTTGCAATGCCTCCTCAGCACGTTTGAGTTCCGTTATATCTGTAGCAACAAGGTAAACAGTCGATACCCCGTTCAGTTGCATGGCATTGATAGAGATATGCGCCGGCACAGTAGTCCCATCCCCTGCCAGGAATGTGACTTCTCCTTTGCTGCCCCCTTTTTTGCCCCGGCGCAGCAGTTCATCGAATATCGGCCTGCTGGCAGGCAAAACAAATTGTGAAATTGCGGTGCCGATCATTTTTTCAAGAGACGATTTGAACATCTTTGCAAAACCCATGTTACAATAAAGAATGGTATCGTCTTCTGTCAGTGTAACAGCACCTTCCTTCATTTCCTCGATAAGGATACGGTAGGGCTTCTCAGCGCCTTTTAGTGTGAAAACCCTGTCGCCTTCTTTTGTTGATACGATCAGTGCATCGACCTCACCGCTGCGGATGGCACGCAGGGTCTCTTCAGCCTCCTCAAGCCGTGCCCCAAGCTCCTGGTTTTCGCGTAAAAGTTCTTCTTTCGTTTTATTTTTCTTCATATTCTTATTTCTTGGGGCGCAAATCCAGCCCTACAAGGATGCGTTCTTTATCTGACATATCACCGATAAGTCTCCTCAAAGGAAGAGGAAGTTTCTTGATAAGTGTTGGCGCTGCGATTATCTGCTCATCTTTAGCAAGAACAGGCTGCTGGTATATATCGATTACCTCAAGTTCATAGTGGCCTTTGAGATTTTCTTCGCATATTTTTTTTACATTCAGGATAGCACTTGTGGATTTTGGAGTAATGCCGGTAATATATAAACGCAGGATATATTTTTCCTCCCCCAATTTTTCAATTGATTCCTCAAATTCCTTTTGTGTATATTTTATCTCTTCATTGTCCATAATTCCTGGATATTCAGTAAGCTTCTTAAGTATATGTGTTCCATTTTCACTTTTCTCTGAGCGGGCGCAGGTCAAGTCCTACGAGGACACGCTCTGTATTTGATAGGTCCCCGATGATCTTCTTCAAAGGCTGGGGAAGTTTTCGCACAAGGGTGGGGATGGCAAAGATCTGGTCGCCCTGCGCAAGTTGCGGGTTTTTCAGCAGGTCGATTATCTCGATTTTGTATTTGCCAGCAAGATGCTCTTCACATAATTTTTTAAGATTGTTAAATGCTGTTATCGATTTAGGCGTCTGTCCGGCTACGTACAGTCTGAGTTCCCATGATTCAGGTTCTGTTTCGGTTGTATCATTCATTTGATATTCCTTCTGCCTGCTTTTTTCGGTTGGCTCATTGCGTCCTTATTAATATCCGCCTTGCGAATATGCGCCATTTCTTTGCGGTCTTCTATCCGGGTCTCTTCTTGCAGTTTTTCTTTCTTGATAAGCATTTTTTCTTCTTCTTCCTTACCTTCAAACTCTGTACGAAGTACTGCGATTTGCACTTCTATCGCTTTACGCTGGCGCTCAAGTTCACGCTTTTTGAGTTCAATTTCTTCTTTGCGCATAAGATCTGATATCTTGTCCTGTGCCTCAACCGCGGCCCTCGCAGAACCTGTCAGCACGCCTGAGGGACCAAGATATACATCTACCAGGTCTATACCTTTATCGGTCAACAGGAATTCACGTATCTGGTTGGAGTGGGCCATGCCGCGTGACTTCAGTATATATAATCCGCGGTTACGTTCACCCCCGATCTCAATATCCCGCAGCAAAACCCACGTATCCATCAGGGATGAGATACCGAACTCTGCCATTTCAAGAGAAACTCCGGCGTGCGACAGGTTCGTAAAGAGAGCCGTGACCTGTTTCCCTTTCAGGTAATCAACAAGACGCGCCAGCATTGATTTTACCTCATTTTCACTACCTATAGCGATTAAATTTGTAATCGGATCGATGACAACGACTCCCGGCTTAAATTCATCAATCATCTTTGCCATCTTTACAAGATGCATTTCCAGGCCGTAAATCGTGGGGCGCACCGCGTAAATTTCCAGAAGACCTTTCTTTATCCAGGGTTCAAGGTCAATGCCTATTGAGCGCATATTGCGGATAATCTGGTTCGGAGCTTCCTCAAATGCAAAATAGAGACATCGTTCACTGCGCTTACATGCGGCATCAACAAAGCTGACAGCAGCACTTGTTTTACCTGTCCCGGCCGTACCTGAAATGAGAATACTGCTTCCGCGGTAGTATCCCTTTCCTGCGAGCATAGTATCAAGGCGGGGGATGCCTGAAGATATCCGTTCAGTGGATACATCGTGCTGCAATCCGATTGATGTAATAGGCAGCACTGAAATCCCCTTTTCATCTATCAGGAATGGATACTCGTTTGTGCCATGCACTGAGCCGCGGTATTTGACGACACGCAAACGCCGGGTGGTAATCTGTCCTTCCACCCTGTTATCAAGAAGGATAACGCAATCCGAGACGTATTCTTCCAGCCCGTGCCGCGTCAGGGTACCTTCGCCCCTTTCTCCTGTAACAATTGCAGTAACACCTTTTTCTTTCAGCCAGCGGAATAACCTTCGAAGCTCGGCGCGAAGTATGCCCTCATTGGATAATCCGCCATAGAGCGATTCTATGGTATCAAGCACTACCCGCTTTGCACCGATTGAATCGATAGCGTAATTGAGGCGGATGAACAGCCCTTCGAGATCGTATTCACCTGTCTCTTCGATTTCACTTCGCTCGATGCGAACGTGGTCAAGATATATCTTTTTCCTTGCTGCAAGGTCGTTCAGGTCAAACCCTAAAGATGCAACATTCTGAGCAAGTTCTTCAGGGGATTCCTCAAATGACATGAAGATGCCGGGTTCGTTATATTGAACTGCGCCGCGAACAAGAAATTCCATCGCTAACAATGTTTTACCGCATCCTGCACTGCCGCATACCAGAGATGGACGCCCTTTTGGTAATCCCCCATCAGTTATTTCATCAAGTCCCCTGATCCCTGTCTGGCATTTTGGCAGGTTCTGCATGAGCTTTACATTAATTTTTTCTTTAGTCATTGGCTGGCTCCCATTCACAATAATTTCTGCTTCCATGTATGTCGTGATTATAAATTAGGTTTCCTACTTTCAATATATCGCGATTATGAATTGGATTTTCACTTTCGATAGGTTATTATCAATAATATGGTCTTATTTATACATGGCGGCCATATATTTTCGATGATACCAATTCCCAGCCTGCTACTGCGCGCAGCTGCTGATCTTGCTGATGTCCTTTCTAAAAGATTTTGCAACAAGTCTTACTGCTTCGGTCATTGTTGGAAAAACGTGCACAGTATCCATAATATCATCAATAGTCATCCCATATTTCACAGCAAGCACTCCTTCATGGATCATGTCTGCTGCAAGCGAAGCCAGTATATGGACTCCAAGAACGCGCTCTGTTCTTTCATCGATAACCATTTTTATAAGTCCGCGTGTATCTTTTGCCAGGATCGCTTTAGGTACAAGTTCCATCGGAATTGTGCTGCAACTGCATTGTATGCCTTTCTCCTGCGCCCCCTTTTCTGTCAGGCCAACGCTTGCTACCTGGGGATTGGTGAATATAGCATGAGGCATAGATTTTAAGTCTATCATTCTTCCTTTACCTGCGATAGCATTCTGGGCAGCAATTGAGCCTCCCCTGCCAGCCGCAGTCACAAGCATGGGTTCGCCTGTGACATCACCTGCTGCCCAGATGTTGATTGCAGAAGTCTTCATCTCATCATCCACGATTACTGCGCCATTCTTCCCAACGGCGACACCTGCTTTTTCCAGACCCAGGCTTTTAGTATTGGGTATCCTTCCTGTTGCTACCAGGAGTTTTTCAGCTTTGAATTCCCTGTTATCTTTTCCAGAAAGAGCAGTAACCACGATGCTGCCCTTCTCTTGCCTGACGCTTTTTAAACTTGTATTTGTTTGTATATTTATTCCCTCTTCTTCAAGATAATCTTTGAGATAGTCCGAGATTATACCTTCTTCCCGGGGTATTATCCTTGGATTTCTCTGCAATACTGTTACTTTAGTCCCGAAATGCGCAAACATCTGGGCAAATTCCAGACCAACAGACCTTCCGCCCAGTATAACCATTGATTCCGGACGTTCAGATAACTCCATAGCTTCGACATTGGTGAGATAATCAACCTTTTCAATTCCTTCTACAGGAATAATGTTCGGTGAAGAGCCTGTGGCTATGATGAACTTTTCCGCCTGAAAAATCTTTCCGTTCACTTTTATTTCGTTATTTGAAACAAAAGCAGCCCTCCCTCTTACCAGGGTTATATCCAGTGAGTCGATAACATTGATATACCTGTTATTCCTCAAACATTCAATGATCTCTCTTTTTTCATTTATTATTCCCGCAAAGTCAATGGTGGTACTGACATCCAGCCCTGTATGACCATGATTCCCGTAGTAATTGAGCTCTCCCACGAGCAAAAGGTGCTTGGTTGGCATGCAACCAACATTGACGCATGTACCGCCGATCGTGCCTTTCTCGATCATCGCTACCTTTGCTCCAAGCTCCACAGCCTTTATCGCTGCCCCAAAAGCAGCAGTGCCGCTGCCCAGGATGATCAGATCATATCTTTCCATACGTGGGTGTTATGAAAAATCCGGTCTGCTGCACGAACCTTTTCCCCTGCCCAGCAGGTGACCCACGATAAGCCCGCCCACGAATGCTCCTGCCATATAAGCAAGGGGATTTTTATTAACTTTCATTTCAGTAAATTCTTGTTGCTTCCTGATTATTTTTCCGACTGATCTGGACAGTTCATCAAATCTGGCGGTCAGTTCGCGGATTGCACGCTTCATCTCTTTTAGTTCTAATTCTTTCATAAAATTACCTTCTCTTTCTATTTCTTATATACAAGCGCCCCGGCAAGTATCCCGATTAGACCTGTTAATACAAAACCAAGGCCCCGCATAGTGAACATTGCATCAATTGCAGATGCAATCCCCCAGAAGGTCAGGAAAAACCCCGTGGCTGCAAGTGAGATCGCAACCCCGGTAAAAAATAACTTTTTTTTGGATTTCTTTATGCCTTCTTCTATGGAATTGCCGATTCCACCATGATCGATAAGTCCCTGGCTTATCGAGTTTGAAAGGCCGGAAAGAAAATCCGTTATGCTTTGCTGCACTAGTCTTTTCCCCTGCCGAGCAGATAACCTACGAGAGCCCCGCCCACGAATGCCCCTGCCATATAAGCAAGAGGATTTTCATTAACTTTTGCTTCAGCAGATTCTTTTTTCTCCATGACCTTTTTCCCTATTGATTCAGATAGTTCATTATATTTGTCTTCATATTTGGCAGTCAGCTCAGCGAGCTGATGTTTTATATCTTTTATTTCTTCTTGTCCTTGTTGTTCTTCTTGCATAAATTAACCTCCCAACGAATATTATACCGGATTGCGTCCCTGGATGATTCTTATCAGTATTACAATAATAGCAGCCACCAGCAATATATGGATTAAGCTACCAAGAAAACCGAACCCAAATCCCAACAGCCACAGCAGCAACAAAATTACAACTATTGTCGTTAATAAGTCCATACAACTAACCTCCAATGATATATTTGTACTCACTGTATATAATCTTTTTGCTTAATTTTATGATTATGTAACGGATGCCCTGGCTATATATATATTTCCCACAATAACAGCAGGATATAGTAGAAAGAACCGCGATTCAGAGGTGAATACAAATGAAACTTGAAAATAAAGTTGTAATTATCACAGGAGCAGGGAGCGGCATTGGTAAAGAGACCGCGCTCCTGTTCGCAAAGGAAGGCGCAAAAGTAGTAGTTGCCGATGTCAATGAAAAAGGTGGCGAAGAAACTGCTGCCCGGATCAGGGAAAATGGAGAGGGGTTTTTTGTTAAACTTGATGTATCCGACAGGGAACAAACACAACAGATGGCTAAAGCCACTCTCGAAAAATACGGCAGGATAGACATTTTAATAAATAATGCAGGAATTGTCCAGGATGCTTTCGTATCAAAAATGACAGAGCAACAATGGGATAAGGTTATTGACATCAATCTTAAAGGAGTATTCAACTGTATCCAGGCTGTTGTTGAAGTCATGATGAACCAGGGATCCGGTGTAATCATCAATACATCCTCAATAGTAGGATTAAACGGCAATGTCGGCCAGGTCAATTATGCTGCAACCAAAGCAGGTTTGATTGGCATGACAAAGACCCTGGCAAAGGAACTTGGAAAAAAAGGGATACGGGTAAATGCAGTTGCCCCCGGATTTATTGCAACTCCCATGACATCGGCTGTGCCTGAAAAGATCCTTGACATGATGAAAGAGAAAACACCGTTAAAAAGGCTTGGTGAACCAAAAGATATTGCGAATGCATATTTATACCTTGCTTCGGATGATGCGAATTTTGTAAACGGAGCGGTGCTTTCTGTGGATGGCGGATTGGTAATATAAAAGTAATATAAAATAGAGGATAGCTAAATAGCAAAAAGGAAGTCTTGATGGAAAAGTCGGCCTGTAACCGGATAGGTCAGGCAAGTATTATTTTTCTTGTCTCAAAGCTTGTCTGAAAATTTGATGTATAGTAAATAGAGACCTATTATAATGAACCGGAAACATTATGATGCTCGTGTAGAGTTAACAGAGTTATTTACGCCATTTGGTGGAATATAGAACAGTTTATCATCTTGTTTTTTAGAAATCCCTACTCCTAAGAATCTTTTGAATAAATCATCTGTTATTTCGGCATGTAACAGGTAATTTCCATGTTGTAATTTTGATGTATTAATGTTTAAGTACCATACACCATCATAATTTTTTCCGAGCATGAATGTCCTGTTCGATAAAGCTTCTTTAGTGTTATTTATTGTAACATTATCGACCAACCAAAAAAAGTCACTACTGGAATTGAGTTTATATAGGTATATATAAATATTGTTATAAGGTAGTCCAGTTTCTTTTACTGTAAATGTTAGAATATCATCATTTACGTTTGATTGTGGAAAAACATCTATCGAATAAGAGCCCATTAACACATATATGGGAGCTATCGTATACAGTACAAAGACTATTGAGAGGAGTACCTTATGTTTTGATTCTTTAAAAAGATAAAAAAATTTCTTTATCGAACTCCAAATTTTTCCTTTGAGACCAATTGAAATTGATAGTCGGTATAGAATAAAAATAATTATAATAGACGTTATAATGGTACTAATATTATAATTTATAATAGGTATAGTGATATTTTTATATACATTGTTTAAAACTATCACAAGTACTAATGCAAATGAAAAGGCAGATAATCCGATTAAGCCTTTAAAAAATAATTTAAACAGCCATTTCGTCCAGTTAGTTCCATATATTGAACATTCTTCTTTCTTTCCTAAAGATATTGCATGTCCTTTTAATATTAAAAATGAAGATATTATCGTCATCTCAATTAATAATCCTATCACTAAAAAACCAATCATTAGTTGCAGGTCTGGACTATATCTAACAATATTATTGTTAAAATAATCAGCTATTTTAAATAAAAAAAATGACAATCCAGTTAGTATTGTTATTGCCAGAGTAATTTCTTCAAAACTATGGGATTTTCCACTTTTTTCTTCCAATCAAAAATCTCCTTCTATGATGTTTTAAAACACATCGTTAATATTTAATGCTTTCCTAAATATTAAAACAGAACAATTCATAGCTTCCAGTTAATAAAAAATATTCAGACAAGCTCTCAGAGCATATCTGAACATTAATTCGGGACAGGATTTACAGGATGGACAGGATTAGTTTCCATCCTGTAGATCCTGTAAATCCTTTGTGACAAGAAGTTACATCATAAATTGCCTCGTGCTGCCCCTTCCGTTTGGGGTAATCCTACTGGGGTATGCGTCGGTAGTAATGCTGGGGTATAAAGCCCTCAGGACAATATGGAGAAATTTGACAGTCTAAATCAAACAATCTGTTAGGATAAGAACACAATGGAGAAACTAAC
>VEPM01000019.1 GCA_012026795.1 Candidatus Methanoperedens sp. | reverse complement strand
TGCTTTTGCATAATTTTATTGTTTCAAAAATTATTTGTACGAACTTGATATTAAAATTATGCTAAATACAGTTGGTTGACGTTAACCGCGTAAGTCCTACAAATTATCTAAACTAATTAAACCGGTTTTTCAAGTACCAGTATCCGTCGGGTAAGGCTCTTATGCACTCTTTGTAAATGCGTCTCTACCACCTCAAAACCCGCATCCTTTGCAATCGCTTCGATGAGGCGCTCGGAAACAAAGACCGCACGTTTCCCCGGCTTCAAAACGCGATATATCTCTTTCATGGATATGGCGAGCATAATTTCAAGGGATTCGGCTTTAATTGCTGCAGATCTTCCGTATGGCGGATCCGTGACCACAGCGTCAACACTTTGATCACGAAGCGCAAGGCGGCATGCATCTTCATACATTAATGAATAATTTGCATTATAATGGTCAAGGTTCATTTTTGCGCCAAGCAGAATTTTCCTTTGCATGTCCCCGCCTATCACTTTTATACCAATCAACCCGGCTTCCACAAGAATTCCCCCGGTTCCGCAGAATGGGTCTAAGAGGATTTCCTGCGGCATTGAAATATTCACAAGCGCTCTTGCAACCCTTGGCATCAGGACACCAGGATAAAAAAAAGGCTTGAAATGTGGTTTTCGCGCTTCGAAAATACTGCGGTCAATTGAACAAATCAGGCTGGAGAAAATGCTTTTATCTTCCGTAAGCACTACCCTGAACTGTATTTGTGGATTTTTCAGGTTTGCACGTTTTCCTTTTTTGTAAAAAATACCTCCGATTTGCCTCTCCATCGATTCAGTGTTTATTGCAGGGTGGTCTCTTACCCGTTTGACACGGATATTGTATGTCCCTTCAAAGTCCGGCATATTTTTTTCAACAAGATTCACAATTTCCGGTTCACTCGACACGCCTATACCCAGGACTCTGGTGATGTGATGTGTCATTGCAAGCCTTTTTGAAATATTTTCAACTATTTCTTCTGCCCTTGTATTCAGATCGATAACAAGGCACCCATCAAGTAAATGGCAAACCTGGAAATCGGCATTTAGCGACCTGAGGCATGAAAGTACTTCTGATCCGGGAATGGTATTGTGTTCCCCTGAAAGTTCAAATGCTATCAACATATCAATTATTCCGTTTTTAATGTCATGTCTTTTTTAAGTTCATTTAGCATTTGCGCCATTACTCTATGCCATAAGAACTCATCTTCCAGGTTATCCGATGTCTTCTTTTTTGCATATGCATCATCTTTCCAGTCAATATCCCTGTATTCCACATTCTTCAGGATCAGCCCGTGAGCAGGGGCCGGCTCCAGCGCTTCATGGAATTGCGAAGGCTGAAGCATCTTTTCAAGCCACGGAATATCCCTTTTCCCACTTCCTATCATTTTCAATGCTGTTGCAATTTTCCTGACCATGTGCCATAGAAAATGGTCTGCGCTTATATCCATGATCGTGAACTCACCTACTGTGCGGATATTTAAACTATAAACTACGGTTGAACTGTTTCGTCCTTTCTCAGGAGTGATAAAATTTGAAAAATCATGTTTGCCTTCTATTAATCCTGATGCACTTTTCATAAGAGAGATATCCAATTTCCCTGGCATGATATACATGTATTCCCTGGATTTTGCATGGCGGCGAGGATCAAAATTATCAGGCACCTGCGCTCTTGCCCATGTCCATATTGTTCCGGGAAGATTGCTGTTGATAGCCGCGGGGATCGCTAAACCTGATTCAGGCGTATCAAACGCTATCACCTGACCGAGTGCATGAACTCCTTTGTCGGTTCTTCCTGATGCGATATAATTTGCCTCATGGGGGCTTTTGATGAGACCCGGTTTCACAAGGGATGCAAAAAGCTCACCCTCAATAGTTTTCACACCAGGCTGTATCTGGAATCCATGATAATCTGTGCCGATGTATCCAACTTTCATGGCTATTCGCATGGAGGTTTAAATTGACACATTGATATATGTATATAGTGCCTGACTCGAACAGAAAATCCTGTCCATCCTTAGAGCTTGTGCAAAAATAACTTATCTAATCGCAGATGAACGCAGATTTATTACTGCGCTCTCTGAAAATCACATTGATATTACGGTTACAATCTAAATTATCATATAATATATAAATTCCCGCGCGCCCAAAATCATGATGTATATCTGTGTTTATCTGTGTTCATCTGCGGTTAATATGCCGGATGCAGCAAAAAAGTCAAAAACCTGCGCGCCCAAAAATTATGATTCGTATCTGCATTTATCTGCGTCCAGATTACTCTTCTTGAGAAGAATCCAAGTATGCTTGCGGCTTTTAGTAAGCCCTTAGTTGTACTATCATCCGCCCACCTTCTTTTTCAAATCAGCAAGCGCATTAAGCGCCTCAAGGGGCGTCATCGCATCAACATTGAGTTTCCTGAGTTCCTCAACCACTGGTGATTCTTTTACAGAACCAGTACTATCCGAATCAAAAAGCATCATCTGTGTATATTTCGCGCTGTCTTTCCCCCTGCTGCCTATGCTGCTCCCATTCTCCACTTCTTTTAAAATCTCTTTTGCCCTCTGTGTCACCTTAAGAGGCACTCCTGCAAGCCTTGCAACGTGGATGCCATAACTTTTATCGGTTGCGCCCGGAATTATCTTACGGAGGAACACAAGGTCATTGCCTTCTTCTTTCACTGCGACATGGTAATTCTTCACCCGCTTTAAAACCCCGCTCAATGCTGTAAGCTGGTGATAATGCGTGGCAAAAAGCGACCTCACACCAACACGATCCTTATTATGAATAAATTCAACCACTGCTTTTGCTATGCTGTAACCATCGTAAGTGCTTGTGCCCCTTCCGATCTCATCAAGGAGTATCAGGCTCCTGGGCGTCGCATTGTTGAGGATATTTGCAAGCTCCACCATTTCTATCATAAAAGTGCTCTGTCCGCTTGCAAGATCGTCAAAAGCCCCTACACGTGTAAAAATCCTGTCAACAAGGCCGATGGAAGCAAAAGATGCAGGAACAAAACTGCCGATTTGCGCCATTATAACTATCAGTGCCGTCTGTCTCATGAATGTGGATTTCCCGGCCATGTTCGGCCCGGTCAGGAGCAGGAACTGGTTATCCTGGCAATCCATATGAGTATCATTCGGGACAAACCCGCCCGGAATAGCATATTCTATTACAGGATGCCTTCCGTCCCTTATCAAAATATTGCAGTTATCATTTACTTCGGGCCGTACATATTTGTTATTCACAGCCATTTCTGCAAGGTTTGAAATGACATCGATTTCTCCGAGTGCATTGGCTGTGATCTGCAATTCCCTGGACTTTCCGGCAATAAAATAGTTGATCTCTGTAAATAACTCAAATTCAAGGGCCGTTCGTTTATCATCGGCAGAAAGTATCATCGCTTCCTTTTCCTTCAGTTCAGGCGTGTAAAAGCGTTCACTGTTTGCGGTTGTTTGTTTCCTGATATAGTCCGAAGGAACCTGCGAGAGATTGGTTTTTGTGACCTCGATATAATACCCGAAAACCGAATTATATCCGATCTTCAGGGATTTTATTCCTGTCCTGTCACGTTCTTTTTGCTGCATCCTGGCGATCCAGTCTTTCCCGTGAATTGACATTTCCTTGAGTTCATCAAGCTTTTCATTATACCCTTCCTTTATCATCCCGCCTTCGCGAACTGTAACCGGCGGGTCATCAACAAGCGCCCTGTCAAGCAGTGAAACAATATCCTGATGATCACCCAGCCTTTCCAATATGTTCAATAAAAGCCCTGACCTTACATCGCTTTCTTTAAGTGATTTTATGATTCCAGGTATGGTAAGAAGAGAGACTTTAAGTGCTATCAAATCCCGGGCATTTGAGTTGCCATATACGATCCGCCCGATAAGGCGCTCTATGTCACGAATATGTGAAAGCTGGGAGCGCAGATCATAACGCAGAAGCGTTTTTTTGATGATCTCATCAATGGCATCCTGCCTTTGTGTTATTTTGCTCACAGAAATCAATGGTAAAAGAACCCATTTCCGGAGCAGGCGTCTTCCCATTGGTGTTTTTGTATGGTCAATGACAGATAATAATGAATCACCCGCCTCACCCCTGATACCCTGGATAATTTCAAGATTCCTCAGTGTTATCGAATCAAGCACCATGAATTCATTTTCGGAATATGTCCTCATTGACTGGATATGATTCAGGTCCCTCATCTGGGTTGTTTTTGCATACAGGAGAGAGGCGCCGGATGCCTCAATCGCAAATTTGAGTTTTTCACATCCCATACCTTCAAGGGTCATCACACCAAAATGTTTAAGAAGGTGTTCCCGTGCGCTTTTAAGATCAAAAGCTTCCGTATCGAATTTATTGATGATTATATTAAGCCGGCTCAAACGGTCTTTTAATTTCTTATTATCGAAAAGCCCGGGAGCAAGTATGCATTCAGCAGGATGCATCCGGGATGCTTCGCTTATTATTTTGTCGTATGAATTATTATCAGAAAACTGGGTTGCCAGGAATTCGCCAGTGCTGACATCCAGGAATGATATCCCATATTCTGTGCCTTCACCCGATATTGACATAAGATAATTGTTGGATTGGTCAGAAACAAGAGATGAATCAATTACAGTCCCTGGCGTGATGACCCTGATAACCCCTCTTTTCACTACGCCTTTTGCCATTTTCGGGTCTTCAAGCTGCTCACATATTGCGACCTTATACCCTTTCTTTATGAGTTTAGGAAGGTATGAATCAACCGCATGATGGGGAATCCCTGCAAGCGGCATATCCCCGCCCTCTTTATCCCTGCCTCTTGATGTGAGTGTTATTTCAAGTTCTTTTGCTATTAATTTAGCATCTTCCCCGAAAGACTCATAGAAATCGCCCATCCTGAAAAAAATCAGGGCATCTTTATGCTTTTCCTTTGCCTCGTAATACTGCTTCATCGCAGGTGTCATCTTGTCCATTGGTTCTATTCCGGATATGTGATATTCACTTATTCCTATTTTTGTTTTTTGTATCGATTTATTTCTTCCAGTTCACAAAAGACAGCAATCCCCCCACAACCACAAGGGCAGTCCCCACAAGAACAACCTCTGCTTCAAGCTGCAAGATCATGAATGCACTGACTAACATACCCAGAAGCGCAAGTAGCGGGAACCTGCCTATTGTAAGTGGTACCCTGAAGGGTCTTTTCATATCCGTTTCCCTGTACCTCAATACGATCATGGAGGCATTTATCACAAAAAATGTTACGAATAAGGTGAAGTTGGCAATGTTTGCCACAAATGAGATATTACCCGCAAAGATAAACAGCAGCGATAGAACCCCTGTCATTATTATAGCTGTCCATGGCGTTCTCCTTAAAGAATGTATCTTTGAAAGGATAGGGGGCAGATGTAAGGAATCAGCCATCCCATACATTATTCTTGACGAGCCCAGCATCATCAAAAGAACGGTATTGGCAGTTGAAAAAAGAGCAATAATACTCAGCATTATAAATGCATTGCTCCCAAAAGCTGTAAAAGCAATATCTGCAAGAGGTGCATCTGATCTACTCAGACTTTCCCATCCAACAACGCTTACAGCAGAAATTGCTACCAGAATATAAAGCAGGACGCTGGTCAAAATTGCAAGTATCAATCCCTTTGGAATTGTTTTTTCAGGAGATTTCGTTTCTTCCGAAAGCTTAACGATACTCTCAAATCCCGTATATGCGAAAAAAACCAATGCTGAAGCCTGGAAAACCCCGGCCATTCCCAGCGGCATTTCAAAGTAATCAACCTTCCCAAGATAAGGAACACCTATAAAAATTATGATCAAAAGCCCTGATGTTTCAATAAGGGTAGCTACAACAGCAAACAAGGCAGATTCCTTTATGCCCAGGAAAAGGAGAAAAGAAAGAACAATTACCAGGACAAACGCTGAGGTAATTATAGGCATACTGAACAATTCTTTGAAATAGCCTCCGAATCCGAGAGCTACAGTTGAAGCACCGATCGCTCCGCTTAAGATTATCAGCCAGCCGATAATAAAGGCCAGCCTTTTTCCAAATGCATGTGCAGTATATTCGTATTCCGCGCTTGCTTTAGGGAACATGGAGGAGAGCTCTGCATAACTCAGTCCTGTGAATATCGCTATCAATGCCGAGACTGCAAATGACAGCCATAAGGAATTCCCTGCAAGCCCGGACGCTTCTCCAATGAGTGCATATATCCCCGCTCCCAGGATTATCCCGATCCCAGAAAGAGTTACCTCAAACAATCCCAGCTCACGTTTCAATGCCGCTTTTTCACTCATAAGTTCTTATATAGTCTATAAATTGGTAAAGATTTGGGTATAATCATGGAAAATAGATTTAAATAGAGAATCTATATTATACATTAGAGGGACCTCCTATCCTATCCAAACTAATTTTTATGGTTCCTCACCTATCCATCCAGAAAAAAGCAGATTGAAGAGATTAAGCAGCATTTATTCAACAAAGCACAGGAAGCGAAACCTAAATAAACCAATTCGTTTAATCTATTTATAGATGATTCCTAAGCATTTTTTCCTGACTAAGGGTGTGGGCAAACATAAAGAATACTTACAATCCTTTGAATTAGCTTTAAGAGACGCTGGTATACAGTATTGCAACCTGGTAAACGTTTCCAGCATAATCCCACCGGATTGCAAGCTCATCCCAAAGGAAAAAGGGCTGAAAATGCTAGAACCCGGAGAAATAACCTTTACAGTTCTTGCCAGGAATTCAACAAATGAGCCTCACAGGTTAATTGCAGCATCAATAGGAGCAGCAATCCCATCAGGCAAGAACAATTACGGGTACCTTTCTGAGCATCACTCTTTTGGACAGACAGATGAGACGGCAGGAGACTATTCTGAAGATCTGGCTGCAACAATGCTTGCAACAACAATGGGACTTCAGTTTGATCCTGAAACTGCATGGGACGAGAGGAAACAGTTGTTCAAGACCAGCGGATTGATAATCAAAACAACCAACATAACCCAATCGGCAAACGGTGATAAAAACGGCTTATGGACAACAGCTATCGCATCTGCTGTTTTCATACCATAAAGAAAACAGTGGGAACTGCATTTTAGATGCTTGAAAGTTTGTCAATTGTTGACCAATTCATTCAGTCCGCCCTATCCATTTACAAACTTTTGGCCACAGATTCAAATGAGCTTCCCTGCTCACAGAAAGACCAGTGTGGGATGAAGGGAAGACGATTTCTTCATAACTCTCCCCTGAATAAACATCTTTTAGCGCTTTACCTGATGATAAAGGAACAATGTGGTCATATTTTGCCAATATGTTAAGCACAGGACAGTGAATTTTTCTCAGGTCAACGATTTGGGAATCGATTTTCATCAAATTTTTGATTAGCAAATTTTGCTGGTAGCAATCCTCAATGAATTGAATATAAGTAGAGCCGGGTATCATAGGCGTATCCATTAACCATCTATTTATTCTTAAAGCATCACGCCACGACTCGTAAGTCGATAACTCCTTATTAAATTCCGCTCGCATCGAGAAAAATGGAAGATAATACATAAACAAGTTACGGCCAAAAAAGAGAATTAACTCACCTGGCACATTACCGTAGAGAGACACAATGCTGCGAACGTCAAATACCTTTCCCCATAGTATCCTCGGATCATACCACCTGGAAAAATCCACAGGCGTTGCCAGTAGAATAAGCTTTTCCACTTTCTCAGGATGTAAAGAGGCGTACATGAGAGAAATTATGCCTCCTGTGCAGTATCCTATAACTATAACCCGTTTAATCCTTCTTTCCTTGAAAATAAGATCCACCGCCTTATCCAAATAATGTACATAATCTGAAAAGGAGACTTTTCTTTGCTCTATTGTTGGATAGCCCCAATCAAACATATAAACTGAAAAATCATATTCACAGAACTTTCTTATGACGCTGACATCATCATTGAGATCAAGGATATAAGGTCTGTTTATTATATGTGGAACAATGAGTAAAATCCTCTTGCTATCCTTTTCTGTTACATATCGAAGAAGCTTAAAATTAAATCTGCTATCCTCATCTACTACTTCAAAAGGTGTTTTTCCCACAGTGGCAGGAGGAAAAATTCCCTCTAATTCGTTGAAAAATTTGTTTCTGGTTATCTGGATATTATCCAGGTTAATCGCCATTATTTAAGCGAATTGATGAACTCATTGATCGGTATTGCCCTGTATGTAGCTGTTTTGATACTACCGCGCGATGCGATTTCAACGACTGCACTGGTAACAGTTTCATCATCTGCTTCCACGATGGTCACAAAGTCAAAATTTCCCAGGACAGCGTACTGGTCAATCACATTCACACCCATGTCTTTGAGCTCGTCATTTACTTCTTTCACTCTGCCAGGGTTCTTCTTAAGAGTCCTGGCACCTTCATCTGTCAGGTTCGAGATTATGATATATATTGCCACAATTTATACCTCCAATTCCCATTATTCAAATGGGTTTTTCATCCATATATACTTACGCTTAGCCGGACAAACAATACCAGATATATGGACATGGAACATCTAAAGAAGGCAATGGATTTCACAAGCGAAGAGAAAAAACTGATCTCAGGTTTTGGCATACCTGCAGATGCATTTATCCCGTTATTGTTCTCTTTAAGAGATGGCGGTGACTGGAGTTATTCTATAGAAAACATAAAGACGATAACGGTGATGGATAAGACTACAGTTTACGATGATGAACAGAAATTGGGGTATTCCCTTGAGGAGATTTACCTTTTCATAAACCCGGTTCTTAAAGAGAAAGAGGGGACTGTTCACAGGCTTGAAAAATGCGGGGATGAGCTGGTAAGAATGCTTGTTGTGCGTCCTTATAAGGTGAAGGTTGAAAGCGAGCGTATCATAAAAGCCACTGTTCATCCTCTTAAAAAAGAGATAAAAGTGGAAGAACTTGCACAAAAAGAACTTGTATTTGAGGGTTCTACGGCGTATGACATAGCCCATGAGATGGAGCACCTGATTAAAAAAGAAATCAAGGGCGAGAGTTTATGGGAGTTTAAATTTAAGCAGAAAATGCTATAAACTCCATCTTAAATGGCCCACTTCATCCGTACCCCTTTTTCTATTTTCCGGATTTTTCCTTCCGCATGCATATCATTTAACATTTCCATAAGGTCTTTTTTTGGTATGCTGATGTCGAAATTGTTCTTAAGAGCTTTCCTTATCTCTCCGCGAGTCATGGGTTTGATCAATGCCCTTTGAATAAATCCCGTCAGATCTTCATAAACAGCCCAGGGATATATTATCCATTTCCATTCATCTTGCTTTTCTGCCCAGTAATCAGGGACAAATGATGAACATGTCTTATAATGCAGCACTGAGCTTTTAACGTCTAAAGGATTCTTTCCCTTTACGTAATCCACAGTCGCAGTAAAAGTGTCTCCAGTATCCGCGACATCATCCACAATCAATATCTTCTTTCCGGAAATGTCTATTGGAAGAGGGAATTTTATTTTAGCTTTTCCGAGGGCAATCGCGGCGATTCCCCAGTGTTCAACTTTTATAGCTGCAAGGTCTTTTTGTAATAGAAAATCACACACAATACGTGCTGGCACAAGTCCGCCTCTGGCTATACCTATAACAAGGTCTGGCTTAAATCCTGAATTTTTTATTTTGAAAGCTAAAATTTTTGCCAGCCTGTAGACTTCATCCCAGCTTACAAGGTAGCATTTTAATGTATCCGGGGACTTTTCCATTATAATATAGATAATACATCGTAATAGATATTCTTTCCTAAAGAGAAAATAGTTGAAGACTAAAACACAAAGATATTTTATCCAATATAGAATAATTCGTTATTATGTTTTTGAGAGAGAAGGTGTTTGCAGGGGAAGGCAGGATCAAGGCCGACACTGTACTTAAGAATTGCAGGATTTTGAACGTCAACACAAAAGAAATCACAAAAGGTGACATAGCAATAAGCTCAGGGTTCATCGCAGGTATTGGTGATGTGGATGAACTGATTGGCTCAAAAACAGAGATTCATGATATAAGAAAAGCATATGTTTGCCCTGGATTGATAGATGGGCATGTGCATTTTGAGTCGAGCATGGTTACACTCACGCAATTCGCAAAACAATCAATCCTCCACGGGACAACAGGTATTGTGATAGATCCGCACGAAATCGCCAATATCCTCGGGGTGAAAGGAATCAGGTTGATCATGAATGAAGCAAAAAAGTTGCCAATCGATGTTTTTTTAACTATTCCTTCATGTGTGCCTTCAAGTTCTCTTGAAACATCAGGGGCGAAGATCGACCTTCTTGATACAAAAAAGCTTCTGGATAAAAAATTCGTGGTAGGACTTGGTGAGGTGATGGACTACCAGGAGGTACTGCGTGGTAATCCTGAGATACTTGGCAAGATTTCTGCGGCTCTTGATAGAAAACTTGTGGTGGATGGTCACTGCCCTGGCATGGGAGACAGTAGTTTGTTCGGATACATGAGTGCCGGCATCTCAAGCGACCATGAGTCAGTGACATATGATGAAGCACTTGAAAAGGTGCGCCTCGGCATGAAGCTCATGCTTCGGGAAGGTTCAGCCGCAAAGAGCCTTGAAGAATTCATCCCCAGGCTTCTTGGCGATAGAATATCCTTCGAAAACTTCTTCTTCGTTACTGATGACAAACAGCCGGGAGACCTTATAGACGAGTATATGGATGCGTCGGTGAGAAAAGCAATCCGGCTTGGAATTGAGCCTATTCAGGCGATCTCAATGGCTACCATTAACACGGCGCGATATTACATGGTAGACCGGTTTGTGGGCTCAATAAGCATCGGTCGAAGAGCAAATCTGGTAATAATTGATAATTTACAGGATTTCAGGATTAAAAATGTGGTAATACGTGGAATAATAAACCCGGAAATAGAAGTAACCGGATACCCGGGTTATGTCTTCAGGACAGTTAAATATAGAAAAATAGAACCAGGAGACCTGAAAATCAAATCTAAGAAAAGGATTGTGTCGGCCCATGTAATAGAAATAGTGCAGGGTCAGCTTACTACAAACAATAGTATTGAGGAATTAAGAGCAGTGGAACAGGCTATCCTGCCTGATATAGAACGAGACATCCTCTCCATAGCTGTTATTGAACGCCACGGAAAATCGGGAAATATAAGCCGTGGTTTTATCCGCGGCTTTGGTCTGCAAGAAGGCGCAATCGGACAGAGTATTGCACATGACTCACATAATGTCGTTCTCATAGGCACGAATTTTGAGGATATGGCACTCTGTGCGAATAAAATCAGAGAACTGCAAGGAGGTATAGTGATAGCAAAAGGCAGTGTGACAGATTTTCTTCATCTTCCTTTTGCGGGGATTCTCAGCACCGAAAATGCATACGAAGTGGATAAAAAACTAAAAGAACTGCACAGCATTGTCAAAAAAATGGGCTGCAAGCTTGATACGCCTTTTATCCAGATGTCTTTCCTTTCCTTGCCTGTCATTCCATCCATCAAGATAACAGACAAAGGGCTTGTTGATGTGAATGAATTTAAAATAATTCCAGTCCTTATACCTGACCTCACAGGAGACGCTCTTTCATTTCTTCCATCTTGATTGATCGGAATTGAAAATTATTTATTCATTTGCCCTTTGCATTTGTATTATTTGCATCAAAGGAATTCTCTCCTTCGTATTTTGAAGGACATTTCGTGAGCATCCTGAATGCTTCAAACCTGTTTCCATTGAACTGCCCTGTAACTATGGTCTGGATATCAACAACCTCAGCCGGCATGTTGGGTAAGTCCCCGACATAAATGACATCCATTGTTGCAACGCCGTCTGTCATTTTAAATGTAAGAGTTTTTGTTAATGGGTCCCAGTTGTCAGTACCTTTGACCAATGATCCGTTAACAATTATGACCTTTCCTGTCAGATTTCCCTTTGCAGCCAGAGCATTGCTTACTTCATACTGGTTCGATGTCCCTGATGTGAGCAGCAGGTATCCCAATAAAACAACAATGACCGAAACACCTAATAATAAACGATTTTTCTTATTCATTTGTATCCTTACGAATTAAACGGTTTCCTTATTATTAAATGTTTCTTCCAAGCATTATTAATCCTTCGATGTGTTTAGGGAAATATTATGGACATATTGCTGATCATTGTAATAACATTCCTCATCGCAGTCCTTTTCTCTATAATGGGTCTTGGGGGAGCGATAATATACACGCCGCTTTTTTTCTGGCTGGGCATACCTCTTCTTGCAGCTATCCCCATGGCGCTTTTGTTGAATATGATAACAACGGCATCAGCTTCCATCACTTATTTAAAACAGATGCTTGTGGATAAAAAAATAGCCCTTCCCCTGATATTAACATCAACGTCTGGAGCCCTTACAGGTTCATATTTTGTATCCCGGATTGAGACCAGGGTTTTAATTATATTGCTCAGCATAATACTTTTGTTTGCAGCACTGCGCATACTATTATTTAATAATATTGGCTTTATGGTTAAAGATGGAGAAAACAAGAAGATTCTGGTTGGGGCAGGCCTGGCATTTATTTTTGGGATAATCTCCTCATTAGCAGGCATTGGCGGAGGCACTTTTATTGTACCACTGCTCCTTATTCTTGGATTGGAAACAAAAAATGCGGTAGCAACTTCTGCATTTATTATAACATTTACCTCATTATCAGGATTTGTGGGGCATCTGGTTTTTGGAGCCCAAACACTTGATTTGAATATATTATCTTATACAGGCCTTACTGCTTTTGCAGGCGCACAGATCGGTTCAAAAATAATCTTCAAACGCGTTCCTTCAAATGTTATCAATAAATTATTTGCTCTTTTCCTGTTATTCATGGCAGCAAAACTTTTATATGAACTTCTGTGAAGTATCCGCGCACTTTCCATCTTTTGGAGCAACTTCATTATCCACCATTTTCTGGTAAGTCATATCAATAATGGTCTTAAGATTTTCCACATCTTCTTTATTATACTCGATGAGCAACTCCAGGGCTTCATCATCCCCCTTCTTATATTTGTTCCACAACCGGACAGCCTCAAAACCGGATATTCCTTCGGTTTCTTCGCTTCTTCTTATCCCGAGTGAATATTCGATTTTTTTAAGACCGCCGCTATATCCGATATTTTTTAAAGGATACATAAGATCGATATGCAGGTGATTGAAAAATCCGGGGAATTCATGTTCTATGAAAGGCAGGTCAAAACGTGCGCCATTAAAAGTAACCAGCTGCTTGTACTTTGCCAGCTCCTGCGTTGCCTCATCCAGGTTAATTCCCTTGATATATGTTTTTGTTTCTTTCCCGTTATAGATACCGATTATCGTTATGCTGTCGGATTGCGAGGAAAGTCCTGTTGTCTCAATATCAACAAATGCAGTTTTATCTTCAAATTGCCTGTATGCCCTCCATTGGTGGCGGGGCAGGAGCCGCCGTGCAAAAAAAAGATGGTTTTTACCTGATAGCTGCTCAATTGATTCTTCAACTCCTGAATATAAAACCCGCTGCTTTTTTTTCGTTGCTTTTAGCGTTCCGTGATTTATGAGAAAATCATCCCAGCTTTTTATCCCGGATTTCCATATCATCCGCTCTGTTGAAGAGCCGATACAGGGTATATGAATATAGGTATTGTTCAACATATTTCAATTAAAATCCATTATTCTGTATTCCATTCCTGACAGGTCAACAAGAGTAGCTCTTGCAGGCACAGGCATAAGGTTCATTCGTTTCTGGAATTCTGTCTGGCTCTGCCATGTTCCGCTGTTGATTGTTAGAACATCCCTGTAACGTGAAACACCAACTGTATGAACATGCCCGCAATGCAGGATGTCGGGAATTTCATCGATAACGAAATGATCTTTTTTCTCAGGAGCGATCGATACCCTTCCCCCGTATATCGGGGACAAGTGTCTTAGTTTTAGCATTTCATTCATCGGTTTTGCAGGTTCATTATACGAAAACCCCGGGATGCTTGCAATAATGTCATCCATTGACCTGCCGTGATATATCAGGACCTTTACACCGATATCCACCATTGCGGGATTTCCTACAAAAATGAAATCGTTCCGGAACATTTTTGTAATTCTCTCAGGAAAACGCGGCTGCGGTTCGGCTTGCCTTACTGCATCATGGTTTCCCGGTGAAATTATGACTTTTATATGTTCTGGCACTGCATTCAAATACTCTGCTGCTTTTTCATATTGTTCATAAATATCGGAAATAGCAAGCTCTTTATCCTGCCCGGGGAAAACACCTATCCCGTCAACCAAGTCGCCGGCTATCACAAGATAATTTATATCATCTCCGAGCCAGTCAATGAACTTAAGCCAGGAATCTTCAAGAAATGTCTTGCTCCCTACATGAATATCGGAAATAAAAACCGCTTTTCCTCCTCTATTTCTTTCATTTCCATTTATGCCGGCATTCCGGGAATTTGGAATATCGGGCCATGATATTCTATTTACGAACATCAGGTTACCATCCGAGGACAGAGTGCCTGTTACTCCTATAACCTCATCAAGCAGGATACGGTTCGCAGATTCGAACAGTTCCTTATCTCTTTCTTTATGGATCAAGACACGCAGGGTTCCTGTTGGGTCTTCTATCTGGATAAGTTTATGGCCGTTTGAGGTAGTTTTGATATCCAGGACCATGCCTATCACTGACAAAGGCTCTCTTGTATCAAGATTTCTCTTTTTCAGGCTCTCAATAGGTCTTGCTCCAAGTCTTTTTCGAAGTATCTCACCCAGAGAACTGTAACGATCCCTGAAATATTGCACGAATTCCGTATATTCCCCGATGCAGGTTGACTGGTTTGTAATATCTTTGAGTATTGTGACCGGACTTTCCCTGTTCCTGATCTTTAAAGAGATTGCATTCCGTACAGGTATTTCAGGCATATACGAGGGTAAAGAAATGGTTTTTGGTACCGGTTCTTGTGAAAGAGGCCGTATATGCTCGATCCCCACAACCAGAACCGAACTATCCATTGTGTTAACAAGATGTTGTATCTGTTCAGGAGAAATCGATCTCATAGCTTCAAGCGCCTGTCTGTCTATCTGGAATCCGGATTCAGCAAAAATCTGGATTATCTCGCCTGTCTCCATAATCCTGTCTCCATATTTATTATATATTATTTTTAGAAAAGATAAGATTTTCCTCAAACCTGTATCGATGCTTTTATTTACTTCTGACCTAATTAACTATAGTGGAAGTATGGCATCGGAAACAGCAGAACAATTCGTAAAAATTATAAATGAACCTCTTAAATCAAAGAATCCATTAGTCATTGAAGGCTTTCCCGGCATCGGTCTGGTGGGGAATATAACGTGCCAGCATATAATAGAAGAACTTAAAATGAAGTATATGGGATCTATCGACTCAAAATACTTCCCTCCATTAGCAGTTCTTTTTAATGGTATGGTTTATATGCCTGTTCGTATTTACGAGGATTCTGGAAAAGAGATTGTCGTAGTAATTTCAGATATCCCGATTCATCCAACGGCATCATACGATATCAGCAAGGTTCTTATAGACTGGATGCAGAATATCCGTGCCAGGAATATAGTTTCCATCGCAGGAATAGCTACAACAACCGGAGAAAGGCGTGTTTTTGGCGGCGCAACAAACCTTGATTTGCTTGAGAAAATTAAAGACAAGACTGAAATATTCCAGGTAGGTACTATTTCCGGAATTTCAGGAAGCATAATGACAGAATGTTATCTGCGCGGCATGCCTGCAATAAGTCTCCTGGGTGAAACGCCTGGCCCCAATCCGGATCCAAGAGCAGCAGTCCAGGTAATAAATGCCCTTAACAAAATATTTAATCTTTCTATTGATACTGAAAAACTGCTGGCTCAGGCTGACCAGATAGAACATGAACTTTCAAAGCTCGCTGAACAGGTCAAGACTACTGAAAATTCAACGCAGCCCAAGAAAGAATTCCCTATGTACGGGTGATTTTTAATGCGACAGATAATGCTGAGCGGAATATCGCATCATATCCTGACCGATCTTGAACATGAAAAAATAAAAACCATTGAGATAAGGAGTCCCCACAATTTCCTTTCTGTACTGGAAATGAATGTAGGAGATATGATATTCCTTACAGCAACAAGCAGGGAAGATGTGAGAGCTGGCACCACGGGTCTTATTGCGAAGATTCGCGAAAAACAGGTTTCAATGCACAGGGTTATCCAGAAGACTCCCGAATTTTATGAGGAATCGGAGTTCCAGCTTGCGCGCCTTCAATTGGAAATGAAAGGACATGGGCGTGTTCGTCACTCCGAATGCTGCGAACTCGGAAAAGCATCTGTTGTTGATGCAAACGAAGTGCGCTCCTTTGAAGGAAGATAAATTAATAAATCTGTGTATCATCGCCTTCTGCAATAAGCAGCGCAACCTCATCGATAAATTCCATCATATATTTGTCCAGTTGATCCTTCTGTCGTTCTTTTAATTCAGAATCGCAGGGAAATTTATCAATTAATTTTTCAAAATCCTGATAAATCTGGTTAGTTTTTTCCATCATTGCTTCTTTTGTTTCATTCATTTGCGCCATGTGGACAATATACCGCCGTAAATGTATGCATCCCCTGTTTTTACCAAAGCTTTTATCGAAAAAAAGAGGGATCCTCCATGGGCCGCTCTCTACAACTCCACATTTGACTGAAGGGAATAACCTTACGATCTCAGGGTCAATTGAGTCAGGGAGCATTGCTAAAATTCTTCCATTAAATCAAGTTCATGTTCAAAACGCGTAGGAACGCATTTTGGCCTGCTCCTGTCCCTTTCCCGTATTTTATCCTGTAATGCTTTATAAACAACATGATACTCTGTATCACGCGATGGGTCACTTTTTGCTTCTTCTTTTAATTCATCCGAAAGATCTTGCAATTGTCTTATAGACATATACTTATAGCGATCTGAATTCATGACATTTCCTCCTGAATGTATTTTTGACTCATCTTTTATTATCTCTTTCTTCCTATTGAAAACGCTTTTCCAACAGGTTTGCCAATCCCATAATAGCCCGCAATATCGGGAGCATATATGACCGGTTTTAATTTTTCAATATCAATAGACCCATTTTCCATCAACATGAACTCATCTGCCTTGACGTCCATAATTTCGCCAATAAACTCCGTGTGGAGCCCTATTTCGATGGTATGTATAAGTTTACACTCCAGGACCACAGGAAATTCCTTCACGTATGGAGCATCGACCATATCGCTTTTCACACTGGTAAGTCCGGATCCGGCGAATTTGTCCACATCCCTGCCTGATACAGTACCGAAATAATCTGCTTCCCTGATGTACTTTTCAGATGGAACGTTAATAGTGAAAGCTTTTTGCTCCATGATATTCCCGTAAGAATATGTTGCTTTCCGAAGAGAGATGGCGATACATGGCGGGTTGGAACAGCAAATCCCGCCCCAGGCCACTGTTGCCACGTTTGGCTTTCTTTTGTTGTCATAAGTCCCCACAACCCAGACCGGGAGAGGATAAACAATAGTTTTTGCACCTAATGATTTTTTCATAAATTTCCTCCTTATGTCTTTTCTGGTTTGTAGATATTTTAACACTTCGGTTGGCTCTTATCATTTCTTTGCCACCGGGTACAGAAGGCTATTTTAAGAAAAAGCAGATTCTGGGCGTTGTATTAAAAATAAAAAAAGAATAAAGATTGCGTTGACTTATTTAGGAAAAATTACCTGCAATCTGTCATTTGAAAGTTTCGATACTTTCAGGTCTTCTTTATAATATTTTCCCACGCCTTTTACAAGTCCCATCAGAATATCTATTAATCCCCTGTTGGACTTATATTTTATAATCATTGTCTGGTCACCCTTCCATTCATACTCAAATCTTGGCGGGTGAGCATTCGGAATATTTTTTGTAACGGCATCGTGGATGCCATCCATCTTCAAAATAAATTCTTTTGAGGAGCTTGCTCCTTTGAAATAGGAACTATATACTTTGGGGGCATATACATTTACCCAGTATTCACCAAATGCGTCTGATGCCTGTGCAGGCGAGATGTTAGCAACTTTACATAATGACTCAATGATCTTCATTACTTTTTCATCATCCACATTCTGAATAGGAGTGAAAAAGGTAGTTTTGCTCATGCCAGCTGTTTCCAGGGACTTTTCCCATTTATCATTTCCAAAATTTGATTTTACGAGGTCTCCTAAACATTGAACTATTGCACCTTTCATTTTAACTCTCCTTTGTTTGGTCATGAGTTTAAACGGAAATTTCACGATATAAACCGTGGCCAATCATAATTATCATCATAATAAATAATTGCATAGTATATATATTTAACTTTACTGTTAATGCTAATTATGATATCAATATCCAATAGGCTATCCTGCAGGAAATCATGCGTATTAATATGTCGGCAGGGGTATCGGATTTTGAGGACTGGAGGATTTATTCTGGGAGATCGAAATTTCCTTTTTGTCTGGTGAGCCCTGTGATTCCCTGCCAATATCCGAACACAGACCCAGTTTTTTCCTTGCATTCCCTATATGCAAAAGAAGCAGTTGCGATGCTTTTATCGGGTCTTCTTCAATAACGAACCCTGCTCCAAATATTTCCTCTGATTTCCGGGTCAGTAAAGTAACAACTTCGGGTCCTCCAAGGATTGGCGGCGCTCTCCCCAGGTGAACCGTAATGCCCAGAGCTACTGTGCCTGCTCCTATTGCAGCGGCTTTTTCAGCCACCCAGTCGGAAGCTGATGCAGCTATAGGCAGGTCTTTTAATGATATACCCATCTTCTGTGCAAGTGCAATTGCCAGAATGATGGCCCTTGAATTGTCAACGCAACTCCCGAAATGCCATACAGGAGGAAGCGGCTTCCCTGCTATATCACCAAGCGATTTCAATACTCCTTTTAATTTATCGCCTGCAAATTCCATTGTAGCATCAGGTGTAAGAAGTCCTCCTCTTGCACATGACTGCGCAGCGCATCCTGTTGAGAAAACAAGTACGTTCTGCTTTAGTAATTCTTTTACGATTATCACCTGGCTGGATTCGGTCATTTCCGGGCTTATGCAGCCTGCCATAAGAACAATCCCGTTTATATCTCCTGACTTTATATGTTCTATTAATGGTCTGAACGGGTCTTGCGGATTTATTGTAGCAAGAACACCAAGAATATTCTCAACCGAGAAACCTGCCATCAGGTCATGAGACTTTTCTTCTGGCAGGAAGATTTTATGCCCCCTTTTCGGGAAATTCTCAATCGCTGCATTAAGGATGCTTTTTGCAGCGTCATCTGCATTTTCTTCATCGAAAGGTATATGGTATGCGGTTTTGAATCTTGCTTCTTTCATAGTTGATATGATCTTTGTATGAAAATGCTTTGCAACATTCTCAATATTGGGATAAATACACTGGACATCAACGACTAAGGCTTCGGCAATTCCTGTGGCGATTATAAGTTCCTGGTGAATATTGCTTCCTGCAATCGGAATTCCATGTCTCATCAATGCATCATTCCCCGTGCAGCAGCAGCCCACTACATTTATGCCGCTGGCACCAAGGGATCTTGCTTTTTCAACGAGTCCGGGGTCATCTGAAAATTCAATGATCTTCTCTGAAAGCAGCGGGACATGACCCTGGATTACCACATTCACTTTATCTTTTTCAAGCACATTAAAGCCGATCTTTGAAGAGACTATTTTTGGTGTGCCAAAAAGCACATCCTGTAATTCCGCACTTATGATAAGTGATGAAATATCAGCTATACCCAGCCTTGCCGCATGGAGTACGAACCCTGTGGGATCAGCCATAGTGCCCATAGAGGTTTCATGCCCGGAATCGAGCAATTCCCTTCCAACCGACCCTGGCATTACTCCAAGATTTGAAAGATTCCTGATAACATCGGGAGGATAATATGACATGGCAAACCTCATATATTTTTCATCGCCCATGATATCGGATATTGCCAGTTCTGCGACAGTTGTACCCATGGCTTTGACCCCATGTTCGCTGCAATTGATTTTCCTTGCGACCGATTCTAATTTTATCGGTTCTTTTATCCTGAATGATGTATTGTTCCGGATTGTCTTTAGTAATGTTGATGCCACATGCAGGGCATGGGATGAATGTGCGGCAGTACCTCTTCCTATCATCATGAGAAGATTTCGTGCCACAATAGTATCAGCACTCGCACCGCATGTTCCTTTTAAGGAACGGCCTGAAATCCTGCATGGCCCCAGCATACATTGCTTGCAGCATATCCCCCTTGAACCAAAATTACATTTTGCTTTCTTGCATTCCCCGGCACCATAATTTCCATTCCTGTCAAAGATGGTTTCTATTCCCAGCACGTGTGCGTGCCTGATCATTTCATTTGTTGCATTATCCGATCCTGTTATTTCTTCATTTTTCATTGTACCACAACACGAAAATGTATTTAATAAGTTATATAGGTGCTATAATATTTTAATGCTCAAAATAATCATTATTGTGAAATTATTTTTATTTACTGGATGTACATTTATTAATTTTAAATTAGACACAGGAAAAATATCTATAATAGATAGTCGAAAATTGGATGCAGGAATTGATAAGAAATGTTTCGGATTATCTTCGTAATGGACATACTTAATGGTATTGTAGTGCACGCAGTGAGGGGCGAACGGGCAAAATACAGGCCTGTTGAAAATAGCCGGATTTGCGATTCATCTGATCCACTTGAAATGATTTCCACGATCATGCCTTCTCAAGTGTATATTGCCGATCTTGACCATATCCAGGAATTTGGTGATAATTTTGGATTGATCGAACAGATATCCCGGAAAACAAACACTATGGTGGATATTGGCGTAAAAAATATGGATGATGTCCGTAAATGTGCGAAGGTTACAGATACAGTCATCATTGGCACTGAAACCGCTTCACTGGAAACTATAGAAAAAGCAGCCGCTCAATTTCCAGGACGTATCAATGTTAGTATGGATATGAAAAATGGGATTGTGTTGACAAAAGACCTGAAAATGGATGTGCAGCCGGAAAAACTTATACGAAAATTGAATGAATTTGACCTGAAGGATATTATCATACTGGATTTAGGTAAAGTGGGAACAAGTACCGGGATAAACACAGATTTTTTAAAGGAAATGGCTGGAATATCAACGCACAAAATCATTGTTGGCGGTGGAATAAAGGACCTGGATGATATCGTTGTACTCCAGGAATCGGGCATTGATGGCGCACTTGTGGCAACTGCGGTGCATAATGGTAAAATACCGATAGAACTTATTCATTGAAGAACTAACTCATTGAAGAGTTATTCATTGAAACACACTTCTCTATATCCGCACCCTGCACAAAATTGCGCTTTCCATTCTTCCAGAATATCGGATAATCTTGCAGCGATCATATTCCAGTCAACAATCATACCAGGCATGAATCCCAGCAATCCCAGCGCTTTTTTGTCCTGGATCAAGATCATCTCATTCGTATATTCAAAGCTTTTGCATTTTTCATCTTTAAGATACGGGCATTTTGCGCATACTTCATCCGGCCCTGATACTATTTCCACTTTTTCTTTAGTGAGGACTTCATATATATTTCTGATAAAATCTTCAGAGTAGCCTTCACCCCTGAAGAAATTAAGACAAATGAGATGATGACCGCGAAGTTTTGATCTGGATTCGCGATCATTTTTAAATCTCAAAATCTCATCCCTTAAAATAGGGATTGTACTCATTCGTATAAAAATCCGAAGGCTTATACTGCCCTTCGCTAATCCTCCCATCCTTCACAAGCCAGTCTATCCAGAATTGCACATCGCTATCCTGAAGAAGCGCATGTTCTCTCACGCCAAAACCCTTCCAGTATTTTGCCAGGTCAGGATTCCCGCCTTTGTCTTTCATTATTTTGGCAGCAAGTTCCCTGGCTTCTTCAGGATGATCTTTTGCCCAGTCCGCAGCTTTTGCACTTCCTTCTACGAACAGCTTCACAGCCTGCGGATTCTCCTTTATGAATTTCTCGGACATGAACATGCCGCAGTGGGTCTGGTTCCCGATCACATCATAATCCGTAAACAACACCCTGACACCGCCTCCTGCTTCCATCCTGTCGATCTGAGGGCCTACGGGAGCGACCACATCTACAAGTCCCTGCCTCAGGACTTCCTCATGGCGGGACATTACAAGAAGTTCCACATCATCTTTTGACAAGTTATTTCTAGAAAGATATTCACGCATCACATATTCAGCATGGGCGCCAAGTGTATGGACTGCGATCTTTTTTCCTTTAAGGTCTTTTGCGCTCCTGATCGTGCTGTTCTCAAGCACTATCCATTTGGATAAGTAAGGTGTCCCCTCATACCAGCTATCAGGTGAGTTACCCATTGGCCCGGCGACTGCCTGGATTTGCGCCCCCCGTACTTTTGCGTTAATTATCGAGATCCATGCTGAATGCCCCACATCCGTACTTCCGGTAGCTACGGACATTATATCCTCCGGTCCTCCAGTATTTGTACCCAGGCGGCTGATGTTTATGCCATTTAGATACCCAAGTTCGCTTGCAAACTCATATGGTTCGACAACTGCCGATGATGAGAGATAACGTATTGTAACAACGTTTTCTTTTGTCAAATTGTCTTTTTGCGAGTTTTTTTCATCCTTTTCATCCGTCAGACAGCCTGCCAGAGCGATCAGGGCTATAACAATAACTGCTGCAAGAATCTTTATTTTATTTTTCATTTTAAACACCTGTTTTCATTTTAACAACCTATATTTCTTCTTTCCATTTGACTATTTTTTTTTCGATCCACACAAGAGAATAATTTGTGACCAGCCCCAGAACCGCAAGTACCACTATTGCAGCATACATTTCAGGTATCATGAAATTGAATTCCCAGTTCTTGATTGAATATCCTAATCCTGAAGTCGCACCGATCATCTCGGCAGCCACAAGCACAAGCAGGGAATGTGTGGCCGATAATCTCAAACCTACAAATAATGAGGGTAGCAATGAAGGGAGGACCACTTTCCTGAATATTGACAGGTCATTTGATCCCATTGAGCGTGCTGATTTGATCAACAGGGGGTCAACAGTTTTCACGCCATTTATGGTATTCAGTAGCAAAGGCCACTGGGCGCCCCAGAATATCACAGCGATCTTTGAAAATTCACCTATTCCAAAGAACAACAGGAATACCGGGAACAGGGATAATGACGATACCTGGCGCATCGCCTGGACAAGACCATCCGAGATCTCTTCGAAACCCCTGTACCAGCCCATCAACAGTCCGAGGGGGATCATGGTGACCACAGCAAGCGCAAAGCCTATCAAAGCTCGCCGGAGGCTGATGCTTGTATGAATCCAGAGTTCTCCCGATAAGATAAGCTTCATCAATGCCTGGAAAACTTCAGATGGTGGCGACAGGAAAGTTTTACTTATTACCCCGCTTGCAGGTAATAATTCCCACATGATCAAAAAAGTGATCAGGGCAAGACTTTTTTTGAGATATTTAGGTGACATGCGCCTCCTCCCTTACAAGAATTCCTGCATCCTGTCTCACCCTAATGAAATCCTGCGTGAGCCTGTGTTCTTCCCGCCGCGGGCGGGAAAGTGGCACATCAATTATCTTTTTTATAACACCTGGTCTTCCTGACATGATTGCTATCCTGTCAGCGAGGAAAACAGCTTCTTCGATATTATGAGTCACGAACAGGACTGTCTTTTTTGTTTTTTCCCAGATGCGAAGCACTTCACCCTGCATGTTTTCCCGCGTCTGTGCATCAAGAGCTGCAAACGGCTCATCCATCAATAAAATATCAGGATCGTATGCCAGCGCCCTTGCAATCGCAACACGTTGCTTCATTCCTCCGCTCAGTTCATGGGGATAATGATTTTCAAAACCTGAAAGACCAACAAGGCAGATATAATCCATACATATTTTCCTTATTTCCGATACCTGCACTCCTTTTTCTTCAAGGCCATAAGCTACGTTTCCCATTACCGTTCGCCATGGGAACAATGCATATCCCTGGAACACGATCCCCCTGTTGTGGTCCGGGCCTGTGATACGGACACCATCGATATAGATGCTGCCTGACGTTGGTTTTATGAGACCTGCCACGATCTCAAGGAATGTTGATTTTCCACAGCCGCTCGGGCCCACAATTGCAAAGAACTCACCATCGCTGATCTCAAGATTTATGCCGCCAAGGGCAACAGACATTGCTCTGCCACTTTTATTTGGAAAATCCTTTTTTATATCCTCGGCTTTTACCTTGATCATGCTTTTCCCACAATTATTCCGGGGTCTTACTTCATGTATCTGTTACACATATCTATATAAAAAACTTTTTGTTGGTTAAAAATCAACCTTCAAGGAAATCTTCTTCATCCATCTCGGAAAAAACGCCATTTATGACTTCTTTGATACCATCTTCATTCATAAAAGGATCATCAGCCACAAGACCTGCGAATATACCATCTTGAGTTGTTTTTAGCAGCGTTTTCAAATGCAGCTTTATGTCATCCTGATGCTCTGGAAATTTTTTCGCCAGTGCTACAAGAGCCGATGTTGCTGCTGACCTTACAAAAGTCTTCAGGGTTTTATCCATCGTAAACTTCTGTCCAGTAAAAGTTCGAATGATTCTCTGTTCTTAATAAGTGCAAGTATATATATTCAATGAAATGGGGACCAACCGCCCCCATAGTAATTATCGCGCCAGTTTTGCCGTCCTGTAATAATTTCCTTAGGTAAAAAACTGCACCATCCCTTTTTGCGATCTCCTGCGCAAGCGGTTTATTTACATAAAGCCCGAGTTCTGTCATTATCTCTATCAATGTTGCTGTCGGATATTCGGGAAGATTTTCTTTCAAATCGTCCCATTCGTATTCAGTTTCCTGACTTATAAGATCCGCAAAATCTTCGTCTATATAAGTGCCATTTTCATTCCTCTACCTAATTCATTTTGTCATCTTTGATCAGCGGCTTCAGAGTTTCGATAATTACAAGGTCAACTTTTTTTCAGGGTATCCTCTAAAAAGTAATAATCATGCGGGGAATGGGATTTGAACCCACGAACTCCTGCGAGACAGGATCTTAAGTCCTGCACCTTTGGCCGCTTGGTTATCCCCGCACAAGGGAAGTGACGTTAAATATCTCTTGGGTTACTTTAAACTAACGCTTCCTTAACAGCGCTTCTTGGCATAACATAATCGTAATCTTTATCTAATATTGCTATTTAATACTAAACTCAATAACGTAATAAAAGGGAGTGTGAATAGCATGGCTCGAAGAAGAGTTGAAAGACCAAGATTGGAAGATCAAGAAAAGCATTACAGAGAAGAACAGGAGAGATTAGAACAGGAAGAGGAGGGAGGAGAATATATAGCAGAAGAACCTCAAGAGCCTGAAATATCCGAAGAAGAGATATACGAATCCGGGGAACAGATGGGAGTAGAAAGCGAAGAAGGAAAAGAAGTTTTCAAGACAGAGGCTCGCAGGGATATCTCACCACCTGCATCTTCGTGGTGGGAAGATAGAAGAACAATAACAGAAAGACCAAATCCGGATGACCAGGAGAGGCATTATAGAGAGGAGCAGGAAAGGTATGAACAAGAAAGACAGACAGAAAGCCTATATAATAAACCGATACAGGAGCTATTGAAAGAAGGAAAGGATATTGAAGAGATCATTTCAACAGCGCAGCAGGAGAGGAAGGCAAAAGAGGTGAAAAAAGAGGCGAAAAAAGAAGATAAAGAAAAGAGAGATATCTCTCAGGTAATGTCAGGCAGCTATGCCGCAATTTCAAGAATAATAGAGGACTCCTCAACTAACCTGCAAAAGCCATGGATTGAATCCACAGCAGAGCTGTACAGCAAGGCGGCCGAACTCTCAAGAAATGCTACACCTGAAAATTATAAGTCATTCTATGATGAATGGACCAGGATGTACCAGAACACCTTTGGTAAACTTTATCCGGGCATGACACAGCAGCTGGATAAGGAAACACTTGAGAAAATGAAAGAAAGCGCAGAGGAATCAAAAAATCTCTTCCAATCATGGATTGACCTGTTAGATGAGAATTCAAGGAAGACCCAGGAATTGCTACAGGGCACACCTGATCCAGGGAAATATAGAGAACTCTATAATACGTGGACAAGAACATACGAAAAAATATTCCAGGATTTTATCGAAATGCCAACTAAAGGAAGTACGGCAGTTATCTTTGAGAACTATGGAGGCATTCCAAGTATCTACTTCAGGAACTTTGCACAGATAACAAAACTCTGGAATGATTCCTATCAGCACTTATTCCGTCCATGGGTTGATTTAATGCCATCGTTTTCCGAAAAAATATCAGGGCTACCCGGAGGAGAAGCGAAACCGGAAGCATACAAAGAATTTTATGACCTGTGGATCGATACGTACAAGAACACCTATGGCAGGCTATTCAATATCGAATCTGTCAGATCCGTTTCAAAGGAGATAACTGATAGTTTTACGAAGATCATGGAGGCTAACCTGAATACCTATAACTCCTGGGTATCGGCCCTGGAGAAGATATCGCAGAAAAATACAGATATATCAGAACAGGCTCGACCTGAGGTAAATAAAGAGCTTTCTAATGCCTGGGTAAGTATGTATGAAAGGGCTTTTGATGATTTCTTTAAGTATGTACCTGTAATGAGTCCGATAAAACCTATGATGGAACCTGTAAAGAAAACAGCCAGAGCATATACGGATATGTTTAGCAGTGTATCAGATATGTGGATAAAACCTATATCGGGTTCCACAAGTACGGCTTAGGCGCAAAAGGCATTGAACTCATTCAATGGGTTCAATGTATATTTTTTAAAAACTTCAGAACAGTATTTACGAATGTCCTGGCACTTGGCTACAGGACATAAAACCTCTATTCGACATAATTATGTATAATATGATTAGATTAAGGTTTATGTCTTTGCCTTTTGTCACGTTCTCAAGAAATGTATTCATACCACTCACAAATATTTGCAGGAATAGTTGCGGATATTGTGGATTCAGACGTTATATGGGGCACCCTGAGGCAAAACTTCTCTCACCCGGGCAAGTCACGGATATAATATTAAAAGGCGCGCGCGCCGGTTGCTCTGAGGCGCTTTTCACATTTGGGGAGCATCCTGAGGAAGTTCCGGGTTTCAGGGAATGGCTTCTGGAATCCGGTTATGAGAGTATAATCGATTATCTTCTTGACATGTGCAAACTTTCGATCGAACTCGGCCTTTTACCTCACAGCAATCCCGGCATACTCGGAAAGTCAGAATTTGAAAAACTAAGGCCATATAATGCCAGCATGGGACTGATGCTTGAGACACTTGCAGATATCAAAGGACATGAAGGATGTTCGGGAAAGAATCCCGTATCCCGTATAAGAACCATTGAATATGCAGGAGAACTCAAAATCCCATTCACGACGGGGATACTCGTGGGGATAGGTGAAACATGGGAAGAACGGGTGCGCTCGATCAGTAAAATAAAAGACTTACATGAAAAATTCGGGCATATCCAGGAAGTCATAATCCAGAACTTCATTCCCAAGCCAGGAACTAAAATGGCAACATGTACTGCTCCGGGATTGGATGAGATGATACGGACGGTAAAGATGGCACGCGAGCTACTCCCTTCGGAAATAACCATACAGGTGCCGCCTAATCTTATTCCTCCGCGTGACCTGGTGAAATGCGGTGCAGGCGATCTTGGAGGAATATCGCCGGAAACCATCGATTTTATTAATCCCGATGCGCCATGGCCGAATTATCTTGAATTACAGGCAATGGTGGATGTTCCCCTTCGTGAACGCCTGCCAATATATCCCGCGTATATAAAAAAAGGATGGTACAGCGCTCAGATGAAGGATTTATTAAGCTGTCTTTCTGACGCAGAAGGATTTCGGAAAACTTATAAGCAAGCATCTCATTAAAACTGCAAATTCTGGTGGTAATATTCAAAAATTGCAGACCAAACAGGAATTACGAATGATTTGTGATGACAGCACAGAACGCATCGAAGCAGGAAACTGTACAATTGATGATGCATTTACGCTTTTAAACAATCCGAATATTTTATTTTCCCTTGCTGACAAACTTCGGAAAAAAGCTGCTGGAGACAGGGTTACCTATGTCATTAACAGGAATATAAATTTTACAAATATGTGCATCGGCACATGCAAATTCTGCGCATTCAAGAAAGAAGAAGGGTATATTATGTCGATTCCTGAAATTCTTGAAAAGACAAGAGAAGCTGCAAAGACCAATGCTACTGAGGTATGCATCCAGGGAGGACTTCTTCCTGGCTGGGATGTTTTTAATTACTGCAATATACTTGAGAATATTAAGAATGAATTCCCGGATATGCATATCCATGCTTTTTCTCCAATGGAAGTTTATCATGCTTCGCATAATAGCAATATAAGTTATAAGGAAACAATCTCAAATCTAAAAAGATCGGGTCTTGGCTCAATGCCCGGGACAGCCGCCGAAATACTTGTTGACCGTGTAAGGGAAAAAATCTGCCCGGATAAACTTACAACGCATGAATGGGTAGATGTCATAAAGGCGGCCCATAATTCAGGGATACCCACCACTGCAACAATAATGTACGGACACATTGAGACATTGAAAGAACGGATCGAACATATAATGTTGATACGAGATATCCAGAAAAAAACAGGGGGTTTCACTGAATTTGTACCGCTTCCTTTCATGCCTTCAAATAACATACTTGGAATAGGCAAAAACGTTTCCCGGGGTATTGAGGATTTGAAATTACATGCCCTTGCCAGGGTAATTCTTTATCCAACTATCAGGAATATCCAGGCAAGCTGGGTGAAACTTGGCAGAGAGCTTGCACAAAAAGCCCTGAAATACGGAGCGAACGACCTTGGCGGGACATTGATGGAAGAAAAGATATCAAAAAGCGCCGGGTCTACAAGTGGTGAGTATATGGCGCCTTCTGAGTTTGAGAGATTGATAAAACAGATGAACCGGTTGCCACAACAGAGAGATACTCTTTACAGGCATGTCAATGTTGTGTAAGGATTTTTGTTTTTTTACATTATATGTTTTCTATAAAAAATTTTAGTATAATATTAAATCGGCTTTTTATTGCCTCTACTTAAATATGATACATATAATTATGATGAGTTTATACTTATAATAATGAGTCTACCCATAGTGAGTCAATTTTTTTTTTGCGGCTTTTAATTATAAATAGTTTTCTTATATACAATTTATTAAAACGGAAGATTTATATTTAATGACCACATTTAAAGATGTGGTGAAAATATTATGAAAAGTCTTTCAGTTAATGTTCTTGACAAAGCAGATGAAGAATTTGCCGATACACTTATCGAGTTGGGATTAAAACGAAATGTTGCAAAAGTTCTTACTTATTTAAAAAATGTTAAAGATGTAACTTCCAGGGATCTTGAAATGGGCTCTGATCTTAGACAGCCAGAAGTCAGCATAGCTATGCGCGAACTTGAAGAACTGGGCTGGATAGCAGAAAGAGAGGAGAAAAAACCTGGAAAAGGCAGACCATATAAGATATATCAATTAAAAACAGATATTGAAGCCATCATCGAACATCTTGAAACACAGAAGAAAAAAGAATCACAGGCAATGATGGCAAGCATAAAGCGCTTAAAAGAACTGACAAAATAAAAAATCCCCATTTGGGGGAATTCTTTTCTTTTTTAATAATTTTAGAGTTACATCCTTAACATTTTTTAAGTTTGAAAGACACAAGAGCTATCTTTTGAGTGGATAATCAAGATTATCCATGCATTACCATATAATCCTGACAAAAGAATGCAACCTCAAATGCGAATATTGCGGAGGGGGAAGCGATTCACCACCCGGGGAGATCCAGTACTCAATAGATGAACTTAAAAAGTTCATTTATCGTGATGAAAAACCAATACTTGAATTCTATGGGGGTGAGCCTCTCCTTCGGATTGGAACTATTGAACAGATCATGGACTCATTGCCTGCAAGATTTGTTATCCAGACTAACGGTCTCCTCCTTAATAAACTCGAATCACATTATCTGAAAAAGTTCCATTCGATCCTGGTATCGATAGATGGTACAGGGGATGTGACAGACAGGGCGCGCGGGACAGGAGTCTATGACAGGACCATGGATAATATAAAGCTGATCAGGCAAAGGGGATTTGCAGGAGACCTTGTTGCCAGGATGACTGTGTCGCAGGGGACTGATATTTATGAAAATGTCATGCATCTTCTTACACTAAAAGAGCCGGGTTTTGATCATGTTCACTGGCAGCTTGATTTTGAAATGTTCTGGGAAGCATGGGAGAACACAGTGCCCAGGCTTTCGGATTGGATCAACTTTTATAATTCCGGGATCTCTTCACTTATTAAATGGTGGGTTCTCAAGATGGGGCGAACAGGTCATGTTGCAGGTATCGTACCATTTATCGGTATAATGAATTCTCTTCTCAATCATACGGATTCTCATCTTCGATGCGGTTCCGGAATAGATTTTTATACAATAATGCCAGACGGCAGGATTTCTGCCTGTCCCGTTTCAATTGATTTTGATTTTTCAGTAATAGGATCAATACACGATGATGTCCCGTCATCTCTTCCTGGTAAAGCAAACGTTGGCGAACCCTGCACTTTATGCGATATTTTTCGGATTTGCGGTGGCAGATGCCTGTTTGTTAACAGGTCGCAGCAGCTGTTAAAAGAAAACGGATATGAAATGATATGCAGCACCGTCCGGCACCTGGTAAAAGAATTACAGAAGGCTATGCCGCAAATTCAAGAGCTTATTTATGCCGGAGTTATTGAAATATCGGATTTTGATTATCCGGAATTCAATAATGGCTGTGAAATTATTCCTTGATTTTGTCTGATTTACCCTTCGCGCAAATATTTAACAATCTCTCTGATAGATGGTTTCTTACCATATATCAAGAGACTTGCCCTGAATATCCTGACCGATAGTTCTATGATGATTAATATCGAAACCGTCAGGATGATCAGGCTGATCATCAATTCATAGAACTGTATTTCGCCTGCAGAAAGCCGTATCATCATAGTAACTGGAGATGTCAGGGGGAAATAACTCATAAATGTGCTGAAAATTGAACCGGGACTTTCGATTATGAATCGTGAGATAATTAACGGCATCGCTCCCGTTAATGTAAATATCCCGGCCATCTGCTGGCCTTCCCTTGAAGTTGTTGCCACTGCCCCGATGCCTGCCATTATACATGCAAAAACAAGGTAACCTAAAATAAAATAACCTGATGCAAAAAACAGGAGCGCGGGAGAAACATTCAATTTTGAAACAAGTCCGGCCATCGGTCCTGTTTTTAATATTCCAATACCGATTATTTGCCATATGATTATTTGCGTCATACCCACTGCCCCAAGTCCGAATATTTTACCTGTGAGAAGTTCGCGATGCGAGACCGATGAAAGTAATATTTCCATGACCCTGTTCTCTTTTTCTTCGACGACACCCTGCAAAAGAAAGTTCGATGAGGTGAAAATGGAAAGCATGAAAAACGCGGCAAATGCAATCGGAATGAGAAGTGCAAATAATCTATCGTCCCTGCTTTCTCCTTTTTCATTGAGCGTGAAATACTCGCCAATGATAGGATTTTTTATTCTTTCAAGGAGCTCTTTTTTCTCGCCTTTTAAAAGATTATCCAGAAGGAAATTTTTAATTTGAGTTTCAACTGTAATTGAGCCTGAAATATCCTTTTTTGAAGAGTATATAATGATCTTTCCGGTAGTTACATAATCTGAAGGAATTATAAATAAGTGTGTAATCTTTCCATCAAAAAGGTCTTTTTGTGCGAGTTCTTCATTAGAAAAACCTGTGAAGTTGAGCGGCTCAAATAAACCTGTATTATCAACAAAACCGATCTTATATTCCTGGTTGTTCATGCTGTTCCCGGCTAAAAGGATCGGAAGACCCATTATTGCAAACATGAGAAGCGGAAGACCAAAAGTCACAAAAAGGAATTCTTTCCTGCGAATATTGTATGTAAATTCATGTTTTGCGATGGTTATCCATTTTGTCATGCTTTTGCCTCCACCTGGATAAATATCTCGTTAAGAGATGGCGAAGATATCTCAAACCTGTTGACTCTGACACTCTTCATTATATTTCTTAATACCTCCTGGGCATCTGCACCAGGATCGAGAATTAATTCAGCATAATTTCCGGAATGATTCATCCTCTTCACTCCGGGTAAACTTTTCAGTTCGCCCTCAAATTCAAGCTGGATTGCATTTTTACCGAATCTGGATTTTATTTCATTTACGCTTCCATATAATACCATTTTTCCCTTCTGTATCATCAATATCCGGTCGCACATACGCTCTACCTGATCCATCATGTGTGTGCTGATGAGTATGGTTTTACCCTGCTTTCCGAGTTCAAGTATCATGTCTTTTACAAGTTTCATATTCACAGGATCAAGACCTGAAAATGGTTCATCCAGGATAATAAACTGCGGATAATGACTTATCGCTGCGATGAGCTGTATCTTCTGCTGCATGCCTTTACTAAGTTCGGAAATTTTCATATCCTTATTAGGAAGCAGATTCATTTTCTCAAGAAGTTCCATACTCCTGTTTTTGCTATGTTTATTTTTCAGGGCTCCAAGATACATAAGAGAGTCCATGACTGTTAGACTGCGATATAATCCACGTTCTTCAGGAAGGTAACCTATCCTGTCTTTTATCCCATCATCAATTCCAGAGCCCAGTACCTGTAATTCGCCGGAATCCGGCCTGATGATATCAAGAAGCATTCGTATGATCGTGGTTTTTCCTGCCCCGTTTGGCCCGATCAGACCGAATACTTCCCCTGGTGCAATATTAAAAGAAATATCATTTACTACAAATTGCCCATGATACGATTTTGTAATATGCGAAACTTCAACAGTATTTCCCATACATCCCCCCTATGCGTAATGTTACATTAATATCTTTTTATTTAGTCGGCCTGTTGCGATCAAAATGGAATTAAAGAATAGCATTAGCAAGATATGCCACTGCCAGATAGCGAAGGAATTTGCCCGTGAATACAAGAACAGAAAAAATCTTGAAATCCGTCCGCAATAATCCGCCAACCACTGTGAATACATCTCCTATGAAAGGAAGCCATGTAAATAACAATACAAATAAACCGTATTTAGTGAAAAATTGTTCTCCCTTTTCAAGTTCTTTCGGATCAAACCTCAGGTATTTTTCAATAAGTATTCTTCCTTTAAAACCGATATAATAACTTGTACAGGCCCCGAGAAAGTTACCAACTGCTGCTACCAGTACCAGCGCAGGTATGTTGAATTTTTTCTGGACAAGATAAACCAGGATACCTTCGCTTCCGAAAGGAAGAATGGTCGATGCCAGGAAACTTGCCAGAAAAAGACCCTGATAACCATAATTAAGCAGAATGCTTTCAAGGGATTCAAACATATATACTGGAATATACCTGCCTGATATAAAAACAATGGTATTTAATTAAAGATAAATACTCTTATGTTGTTCACTCTTCTATAATTCGGGAGGATTTGATCTGGAAGTCGATGAAATAATCCGTTTATTGAATGAAAATTTCGTAAGGGAAATTGAAGCCACATTGATCTATACCAGGAATGCTTTTATAATGCCAGAGTGCGACCCCGGCAGGGTGACCGAAGCGATAGCGATTGATGAAATGAGGCATATGAACTGGCTTGCCGACCTGATCGTAAAACGAGGCGGGAAGCCCGGTATGGAACATAAAGAACTTGATTTTGGCGGGGATGACCTTTACGGACAACTCAAAAAACAGATGGCACTTGAAACTGAAACCATAGAAATATACAAACATCAAATTGAAAGTATTGATGATCAGGAAGTTATTGGCGTGTTAAAACATATCCTGGATGAAGAAAAAAGGCACAGGAAAGAGTTCAGGATGAGACTTGAAAAGATCAGCCATTAATTCACCATACAACGTTTATGGATATATTAAATGGTTTTGAGGAACTTCCTGTTGATATGGAGCATTCCCAGGTCAAGGTTCCCATAAGACATGTGGAATTGGTTCTCCATGCCAGGTATTTCATGAAGGGTGGGGAAATCGGGTATTGCGGGTTGTTGGTCAATAGTATCAAAGGAAGTGGTTTAACCGGGAGGCTTCTGGCTGCAACTGCAAAGAAATATATCGGAAGAACGATTTTCTGTTTTTTATCAAAAACTTGTGATGGGAAAAAACTGATCACGGTTCCTGCATTATTTGAAAAGGAACCTGCATTTGATGAGAAACTCGATTTGAGCGACCTGATCATAAATACTTACTACCATAACGATTTTAAAAGAAGTGTGCAGGAAGTACATACAGAGCATTTGACAGCATCAACAGGAAAACAAATATTAAATGATAGGGACGATCTCAAAAAAAGCCTGCTTGAACTTCCAGGAAAAGGTATTGAAATATTGAAATCTTATAAGTGATTACCATAAACTTATTAAATAATCAAGGAAAGATGACGATCTCAGAAAAAACTGATGGCAGGAAAATGCCAGTATTGTTCATAGGTCATGGTTCACCCATGAACACCATTTTGAAAAACGACTTTACTGACAGTCTTATAAAATTGGGACAACATTTGCCAAAACCAAGAGCGATACTGGTCATTTCAGCACACTGGCTGACAAATGGAACATATGTCACGTGTATGGAAAAACCAAAGACTATTCATGATTTTTATGGGTTTCCTGAAGAATTATACAAAATAGAATATCCATGCCAGGGTTTCGCAGATGGTGCAAGGTATTTGACAGGATCTGTACAAAAGACCCGGATCAGATGTAACAATGAATGGGGATTAGACCATGCCTCATGGGCAATTTTAAAGCATATATATCCGGGAGCGGATATTCCGGTTTTTGAGATGAGCCTTGATTATACATTTAATGAATGGCATCCAAAACCGGTACGATATCATTATAATCTGGCATCAGAACTTGCGTTTTTAAGGGAAAAAGGAGTTCTTATCATAGGTAGTGGTAATATTGTCCATAACCTTGGAATTCTTGATTTTCGAAATATTGATTCAACATCTTTTGATTGGGCTGTAGAATTCGATGAAAAAGCAAAATCAGCTCTTATAAATATGAACCATGAAAAACTCATTGAATATCAAAATATAAATGGTTCATACCTGGCAGTGCCAACACTTGACCATTATTTACCAATGATATATGTATTAGGTTTACAGGAAGAAAATGACCCGTTAAAATTTATTTATGAAGGATTTCAATACGGTTCAATCTCAATGAGATGCTTCCAGGTCGGATAAGAAATGAGCTCTGGCTTTTACAAATATATAGCTTCACTTGCCTGGGATTTCATTTTAACTTTCTGGGGTACTTCTAACCACGGGATTATTTTTTTAGCCTCCTGTATCGGAGCTTCCAGTTGCAGAGTTAATTCTTTAGCTTTTTGTAAAAATACCTTTCCTTTATCAGTTGTAATATATTTGTCAGATTTGTTCTCAAGGAGTTCTTGTTTTTCCAGCAGGTTAAGATATTTCCCTGCCAGTGTGAAATTAATATTTGACCTATAAACGATAGCTGTTTTGTTTACCCCATTTTTCGCTACATCCAATATTCTAACAACAATATCAATTCTGCTTCGCCTCATTTTTTCACCATCCTGTTTGATTTTATACCTCACCGTTTTGGTTATGAGTATGATTATACTCATAGTAAATATATCTTTCTGTTTTTTTTGGTTAATTAAAAAATCAATACAGGAAAAAATATTACTTTCTCAAAGATAACTCTTTTAAGAGCTCTTCTTTTGAGACTCTTCCAACAAAAACAACATCCTTATCGATAGCCACCGTTGGCACCGACATAATATTTAGTTCGGATGCCTTTTGCTTTCCTTCAGGGTAGGATGTGTTAATCTCTTTGAATTTCACGGTTTTTGGCAGCGTTTCCATTAAAAGAGCCCTGACTTGATGGCAGGTTAAGCAGGTGTCTGAATAATAAAGTTCAACCGTAGTCATTTTCATTCTTTTATTGTTCTTTCCTTCTTAAATGATTTACCCATGAGGCAAGAATTGCTATTATTTCAAAAAAAGGGCTGCAAAAGCAGCCCTGACAGGTATCACACATTTACCTGTCAATACCGATTTCCAGGGAGTATCTACGCAACAATAATCGTAGCGGTCGCACTGCCGGTATTTCCACGACTATCTTTGACCGTAGCTGTTATTGTATATGTTCCAGTATTAACGGGTGTAAATGCAACAGTATTAGGATTTATTATATCCGGTACGAAACTTATCGGTAATCCTGTTATCGGATCAACACCCGACCATACTATATTTCCTGTTAATCCTGGTGCATAGGTTGGAGCGCCAGTCAGAGTGATAGCTGTATTCACAGTTCCTGTCGCTGGAGCCGTAATAACCACTGTTGGAGCAGCTACGGTTGCTGGTGCTACACTATACGGCCTCATCATCTCATTGTCCTCATGGTCGATGATGTGGCAGTGCCAGACAAAACCATGCCCCCCATTGGGATTGAACGGATAATACAGGTTCGGATCTGTGATCGGCTTATCAAGTGGCGCAAAACGCACAGCAATGCGTGTGACCTCACCTGGATACGCAACTACAGTATCTTTCCATCCTGCTTCATTGGGATTCGGCGGAATAGGTGTGCCCTGCAAAGCCGGCAGAATATCCGGGTTGCCGCCAACATAACCTCCGGCATTCGCCACGTTATAATTTGAGGGTGGACCATAAGCCGGGATATAAGCTCCGGGCGCATAAAGCACACCATCGAATGTTCCTCCTGGGAACAATGCATTGTACGCTGCCAGATACTGTGTCTTATTAAAAGGCTGCCTGTTCAAGATCTGGAACTGCACAAGGTGGAGATGTATCGGATGCGCATCCCTTGTAAGGTTGATTATTTCCCACACTTCTGTAGTACCCTCCTGCACTATTTCAGAGTAATATGTTGTAACACCGCCAACAGTAAACGGCGTAAAGTCCGTTATTCCACCCGGAAGCGTCCTGACGCGAGGCGGCGACATTGGCGCTGTTCCAGGCCACAAACCGGTCCACCTGGTGTTGTTGAGTATGACCTCAAGAGGTCCAAGCGGCCCCATGACCTCGTTCAGGGTCAGCTGGCGCTTTTTGGTGGGAGTCACATTTATGGCCAGGGTTCCAGTAAGAGGATTCACGAGCCTCACAATCTGGTTTGCGAGGCTACGAAGGGTCGCACCTGCTGCTGCTGGATCGAAGCTGCTATCTGGCGCCAGTGTTGGACTTACCCTGAACTGGATGATCTGGCCAGTCGTCTTTGGATCCGGGTTCTTTCCTGCAGGGAATGGTGCCTTGGCGCTGTTTGTCATCGTAATGTTCTTCCCTGCGAATGGCGCAAAGTCTATGATTACATCTGCACGCTCACCAGGCGCAAGAAGCAGCTGATTGACAGCCACGGGAGAATCCAAAAGACCGCCATCCGTTCCTATCTGCCAGAATACAAGCTTCGAGCCCAGGTCAAGGCGATAGAAGCGTGCGTTTGAGCCATTCACAAACCTGAAACGATACCTGCGCGGCTGCACAACCAGGAATGGCCAGGTCTTTCCATTTACAACAATTGCATCCCCGAAGAATTCCGGGATCCAGAAAGGATGCACAGTAGGATTCAGTCCAAGATCCGGGAAGAACCACTGACCTGTGGTGTCAAACATCCTGTCCTGTATTGCCATCTCTATCTCATTGGGACCAGCAGGAAGGGGAGGACTTACTGCGGTCTCAAGAGCATCCCTTATGAAATAGAAACCAACAAGACCTGCAAAGACATTAAGCCGCGTGACGCCCAAGGCATGATCATGGAAAAACAGCGTGGTGCTTTCCTGAACATTAGGATAAGTATATTTCGCGGCATTAATTGCTGCTCCAGGTTCCGAGAAGTATGCGTGTCCCTGTAACCCGTCAGGAGTCCACCATGCGTCCGGGCCGCCATCAACCTGTGGTGGCACCTCTCCGCCATGCAGGTGCGTAACTACGGGAACAGGACCCTGATATGGCGCCATTGGCATATTTTGCATGTTCATAAGCGGGTCAGCCCAGTGCAGGGTCTGGTCAACTGTCAGGTACTTGTAGAGGTCAGGTGTCAGGTTATTTATGTAGGTCACATGGGTAGGTGTACCTTTTGTAGCTTCTATGGTAACTGTCGGATAATTTGTTATCCCGTTCAAATCATATGCCCATACATTTGTCAATCCAGCAGCCGGACCGACGACCACTCCGGGAGCTAGGATAGTTCCTGTAGAAAGAACCTGCTGACTGAAGGGTTTCAATGTAACAGTTACCGGATTATTTCCATTCACCCTCGGAATTTGATTAAGACCCCCCGCAGGTCCAAATACTGGCAACGAGTCTACATATTGAAGTATGTTCTTTCCCGGAAATGGCACCTGGGGAACAAGGGTAGACGCTGTAGCTGTATCAACCATCTTAGGATTCAGGGCTATAGCGGCTGCTGCCACACCTGCCATTTTTAAAAATGTTCTCCTATCCATTCTTACAAAATGATTCTTTTTTACCTCAACTGAATTCGTGAGGTCACCCTCCATTATTTCGTCTTCTTTCATATTTGTCACTCCAATTTTCACTAATTTCCCAGCTTTTAGGAATGTGGCAAAAAGATGTAATTTGCACTGGAAGTCGTTGTTACAAAATCCCTTTATTGTAATGATATAATTTGTTGGTCAAATCTAATTCCACATCCTATCACAATTTATTCAGTTATCATGGTATTTATATTTTACTTATCTATTTGAAATTGTGACCCAAGTAGCTTTGCCTAAAAATAAATGAAAGATTTTATGGGGTCGCTGAGATTTGAACTCAGGTCTCATGCACCCCAAGCATGAAGGATGGACCAAGCTACCCTACGACCCCGCAGGTGCGTGGCCTTAGATATCCTCAAGAGTATTTTATTCTTTCCTATAAAATTTCTGATTCCGGTATAACTGAATTAATCCGAAGGCTGACATCAAGCCAGTTCGATGAATGTGTTAGCGCTCCGATCGAAATAACATCAACCGTTGTCCTTGCATATTTATCCACGTTTTCAATGGATATGCCGCCAGATGCTTCAAGTGTGATACCGTCCCTTAGCCCTTTTTCTTCAAGTATATTTACCGCCTTTTGAATTTCCTTCACTGTCATGTTATCGAACATTATAATATCCGCGCCCATGTTTGCAGCTATGACTGCATCATCTGCTGTTTCCACTTCAACTTCTATTTTCTTCGTGAAACTTGCTGCTTTTTTAGCTGCTGTTATGGCTTTTTCAAGCCCGATCACAGCAATATGGTTATCTTTTATCATGACAGCATCTGAAAGATTATACCTGTGAGGATCTCCACCCCCCGCCACGATTGCTTTTTTTTCAAATTTCCGGAATCCTGGCGTCGTTTTCCTGGTACCTGCGATCCTTGGCCCTCCGGCTCTTTCCACATACTCGCGCGTAAGGGTTGCGATACCACTCATTCTTCCCAGGAAATTCAATGCAAGCCTTTCTGCTTTAAGTATTGATCTTGCCCCGCCATCGAGGCTGAAAATGACTTCGTTTTCTTTTACCAGGTCCCCATCCTGGAAATCCGTAGCAGGAAAAACTTCAAAATATTCAAAGATCTGCGTGGCTTCAGCTAAACCTGCAACAATTCCGAATTCCTTAGCGATAACTTCTGCTCTGACCCTGCAATCCGGAATTATATTGCATGAAATATCATCGTAGCCGATATCTTCTTCAACAAAACGTTCCAGTTCAGTTAATAGCATAATCAAATCCCTCTGATTAATTATCCAGAGATGACTTATAGGCTACTGTTAAATTATCAGGAAACATATCAGTAAATATATGCTTAAAATTGGAGTTATCGGCTGCGGTGCAATAGGTGCCAGGATATGCAAGGCCATAGATACCGGGAATATAAACGCACAGCTTGTAGCAATTTATGACAGGAGTAGTGAGCATTGTGAGAATTTATTCGGGTCACTTGAAAATAAACCTGTGATCTCCCAGCCTGCAGAATTAATATCAAAAGCAGATATTGTCGTGGAGTGTGCTTCCCAGGCCGCAGTGAGAGAACTTGGGCTTTTGGTTCTGGAACAGGGAAAAGATCTCATGGTTATGAGTGCAGGCGCTCTCATGGACCCGGATTTGTTGAATGGATTTACAATGGCTGCCAGGAAAAATGATTGCAGGATTTATGTACCTTCAGGAGCCATATCCGGTATCGATGGTTTAAAATCAGCATCGATAGCAACAATAGATAAAGTTATTCTTTCAACCACAAAAAACCCGAAAGGATTAAGTGGCGCTCCTTTTATCGTTGAAAACAATATTGATCCCGGTTCTTTTCATGAAAAGACCCTGATATTTGAAGGAAATGCAAAGGAAGCAGTCAGGTCATTCCCGGCAAATGTCAATGTAGCCGCATCATTGAGCCTTGCAGGGATCGGGGCTGAAAAAACACATGTGAAAGTTTATGTTGATCCTGAGGCTTCAAGGAACATTCATGAAATTACGGTTATCGGGGATTTTGGGATGTTCACATCGCGCATAGAAAATATCCCGTCACCTGACAACCCAAGGACAAGTTTTCTTGCAGCACTATCTGCAATCGCAACTTTGAAAAAAATAACGGAACCATTACAGATAGGGACTTAAAATGAATTTTGAAGGGATCTTTTCAATAATTTCTCAGATTAAAAAAAATATAATTTATCTTGTCGCTGTTTTCGGGGCAGGGGCGCTTATATCTTTTTCATATATGGGAGGGGTAATTAAAAAAATAGAAACTGATATGTTCTGGCGTTTGAACATACAGGATAGACCGGATTCGGCTAAACAATTGCTTGAAATTTCCAATGAAATTGTATTGATATCAAAAAGGCTTGCTGATAATAATTCCGTAAATTCCATAAATTCCGTAATTGCCCAGAACCTGACGAGGGTCTCAAATGATATTTTAAATGTTTCCCAGAACCTAAATTTATATAAGCCGAATATTATTTATCTAACCCCTATGGAAGTAATTATGCTTGAATTCAAGATGTCCCTTATATTCGGTTTTCTGGTAGTCTCTCCTCTCATACTATATTACGTTTACAGGGGAGCAAGAGGCAGGCTAACCAGCCTCCCATTTATACGAGAAAAAAGATCGCTTATTGTTATAGCGATAACTACTTCAATAGCTCTGTTCTTGATTGGTGCAGGATATGCATATTTGTATATGCTTCCTTTTTTCCTGAGTTTCCTTTATCAGGACGCCATGAACCTGGGGATAAATGCGACTTTTTCAATTTATGAATTCATCTCTTTTATTGTAATGACAACGGTGATCCTTGGAATAGCTTTTGAATTACCCGTGATATTGACTTTTCTTGTCCATATCGGGGTTACATCCAGGAAAACGCTTGCTCATTACAGAAGGCATGCATACGTCATACTTCTGATAATCGCAGCCTGGGTAACACCCGACCCCACCATGTTCACGCAGATAATGGTCGCGCTGCCGTTTATAATACTGTATGAAGCAAGCCTGGTAGTAATGATATTAACAGGAAAATGAGTTTCATAATTTTAAGAAATATTCAAGCATGTAAACAATAGGTCACTTGCATCTAAAGTCTAAAAAAGGTTTTAGTGTTCTGGTAGCACCTTATGATAACTAACTATTTCAGGGTGCTACTACAACATTATGATTGTAGTGCTGCGGCAGGTTGGGGGAGTGAGGTTAAGGGTAAAATCGGTTACCTGCCCACGCACATCATAACTATTTCTATTTTAAGAATTTTCCTTATTCCAGACATCAAAGCTTTATGTAATAAGAATCATCTGAAGGCTCGCGCGGAGGTCGCCCAGCCAGGTCAAAGGCGCAGGATTTAGGGTCCTGTCTCGCAGGAGTTCATGGGTTCGAATCCCATCCTCCGCATAATTCCTTAGCTGTTTTCTTTCCGTTCGCAAGTGCTTCTTCCAATGTTCCCATAGCGGTGCCTTCCGACAGGGCTTCCCCGGCAAAAAATAATGTATCTTCAACTGGCCGGGCTAATATCTTTTTTGCTTCATTTGACCCTACGGTTGCATAAGAATAAGCCCCAAGCGAAAAAGGATCGGTCTGCCAGTTTACAGCCTTTCCTGCGCGCAGATTCTTTATGAGGAATGATCTGTTTGTATTAAAAATATAACACAGAGCATCGAGTGCCATAGTTATCATGTTCTCATCAGATGTGTTTTTATATTTCTCCGCCTGCGGACCTGCAAGCCATCCTGTAAGAAGGGGGGTCTTATCAGGCAGTTGGGTCCAGCAGGCAGTAAAAGAAGTATCGGAAATAAGAAGACCAAGCTCAGGCGTCTTACGTATTTGATTTTCAGATGATTCCCAGAAAGCATACTTGAATTCGAGAAATACTTTTATAGCAGTGCCGTACCCGATTGATTTTGCTGCCTCCAGTTTTTCAGGCAATCCGGGGGAAAAATGAAGGTAAGCTTCATCGTCCGGTTCTGATTGAAGAACTCCAAGCGGTACAGTAATCAACGCTTTGCGCGCTGAATAAATTTTACCTCTGTCACTAATAACTTCAACGCTGCCTGGCTTCCACCGGATTTCTTTTGCAACAGTTGACAAAAAGATTGCACCGTTATGCTTTAATATTTCCTTTGAAAGAAAGTCTATAAGCTTAATGTAACCACCCTTCAAACGGTACTGGTCCGACTGGCCGAAAATTTTCCATTCTTCCCTCAGAGCAAATGTGCTGGCTCTTTTAATATCGGCCGCATCATAACCTTCTACGAAACTTCTGGCAATTTCCCGTGTGGTTTTATATTTCTCTTCGTTCAGGTACTGATCCAAAAATTTACTGAAAGGCATATCCTGTTTAAGTGAATCTGATTTTGAAAGAAGTATCGGGAAAGTGGTCCAGAGATTTTCATGTTCCTGGAATTTTCCGTTTTTAATCATATAGTATTTTCCCGCAATAGGGTAGAACCTGATACCGCCCTCTCTTAACAACGATTGAGTTGCAGGCATGTCACCGTGGACAAATTCTGCGCCTGTTTCTAAAGGTCTTGAAAAACCTGGAACGGTTAAAGTATGTATCCTGCCACCAAGCCTGTTCCGGGCCTCGATCACATAAACTTTTTTCCCTGCTTTTGCTATTTCCTTTCCGGCTTCAAGTCCGGATGCACCCCCGCCTATGATTATTACATCCGCTTTATCCGGCGAGGTTTTATCGTTAGTTGGTTCATCCATAATAACTCTTTTTTGTTTTGACAGTTTATATAGGCTTATTACTGAGCATTAACATGGCTGATTATACAATTATGAATATCATTATTCAAAAATATCAAATATTGTAGAGGCTTCACTAAAAATATTTTTTTCTATTTACCATTTAATTTAGAGGGGGTAATTAATACCTTCCAGGATAATGTGTCATAATCTTTATATTGTCAATACTCATATATTGACACATGTTCCTTCCTTTAAATGACAAGCAGTTTGAGTTCTGGAGGCTGAGGCGCAGCGGTATTCTCAGCATTGACATAGCGCGTCTGTTCAAAATCTCCAAACAGGCTGTTTCAAAGGCGCTCCTCACGATGGATGAAAGGATAGAAAAAACCCTTGTTGAGATGGCGCGCGCAAACCAGATAGAGGTAGAGAAGATAAACACGGATCGAGGCATCCTGTTCGGGCATTCTGTGCCCTTTAATGCCAGCGCCATAATTTTCGTATCTGCAAAGCATGGAATGCAGGTATGGTACGAGCATGAAGGGAATTGCGGCACCTGTACAAGATATGCACAATGCATTGAACTGCTGTGGGATTTTGCTGATGAGATGAAGCTTCAGCTTGAAAAAACTGACGATCCAACGAAGCTGGCTGAGGAACTTTTTGAGAAGTTGAGGGGGCTGGCATGATGATAAATTTAATGGAAAATGTTAAGAAAATGATGGGCTGGTGTCCGAATGCAAGTATAACAGAGCAAAAAATAGGGTACGTAGAATATAAAATAGAGTCAATAAATGCCGGTTTACCTGTTAAAAAATGGAAATTAGATTTATTAATCATCGGGCATGTTTTTACTCTGCTGTTTGCGTCTTTGTTTATTTTACCGATGAGCGTTTATCAAGCTTTCGACCTTCACAATATATCATATCTTGCGCTAAACTACGGATCTTTTTTGGCAGATATTACTTTATCAGTAGCAAGTATGCTGTTCTCAGTTACAACTATTGTGTTAATTTATAATATTCTCATCTTTAGAAAATTATATTCTAAACTCTGTTATTTTAATGTAATCCTGCTTTCAGGGCTATTTGCTGTGATTATTCTTGAGCTTTCTTTATTGAATGATAATTATAAAATGGAATGGAGCATTTATTGGGCGTTCATTTTTGCATTACTTCCCTCGATTCCAAGCTTTTTGAGCATACGGTTCAATAAAAAATATGGACAGAAGTTAGTTACAGAAGGTTCAGGCTTGGTTGAACTTATTAAGCATTCTATAGGCTGGTGTCCAAACGCAAGTGTAGCCTCCAGAAAAACAGTAAAATTAGAAAGCATCGATAATGAAAATATTATTGGAATCCGCCCTCCTACAGCAGAAGTCACTGTTTTATGGCTAAGCAGGATTTTTGGTATACTGGATTTGCCTATCGCCTTTATTGCGTTAATTGACGGATCCCTCATTTTTACTCTTCTTAATCCTTCCTACATCCCTGAAACAGCACAGCAGTGGATAGGTTTCTTCGCCGCCATATCTGCTGTAGCAGGCGCTATGGCAGGACTAACCGCAAAAAGCAGTCATTCAATGGGACGCAAGATAATCCATCTTCTGTTTGCGGCTCTTGGAGTAATTATGACTTTCAACACACTGGCCAGGCTATTTTTCGCTGGCTGGCTTTCGTAGAGGGAGCAAAATGTATGCCGGGAAATATTCATGAAGAAAAGGTGGTAAAATTGAATATCGAAGCAATTAAGCGTACTATGGGCTGGTGTCCGAATGCAAATCCGGTGATACACGAAAAGACCACATCCGTCGATTTTGCACACCTTCCGCAGGAACCCCCTGGTAAACCAAATGCTGGAAAATTTCAATCCAAAAATGTAATGTTTTCTGCTAACAATATCTTGTTCACTATTTGCCTTGTTATCAGTCTGAATTTGATATTGGCTGTGGCCAGAAATCTGGACTATGCAATCTTGATCCCAGTTCTTGTTGGAATATTATCCTTACTTTACCTCATTGTGGCTATAACTTTTAAGGCGCATATTTTAATTGATGAAAACGGTGTGCATTTAAGAAATTTCGAGCTAAGGGACGTATTGCTAAATTATAGGAACGTTAAATCAATAACTATAAGAAAAGGCGTTAAACTTCCAATCGGACTAATTGTAATAGGGTTACTGCTTCTTGCTGCAATGCTTGTTATGTTGCTTACTTACTCATTGAAGTCAGGAGACTGGAAATTGACCATATCAGTTGCTTCACTACTGCCCTGGCTTTTGCTAGTGAAACACAAGCAAGATAAGGAATATCATAATCTGGATACACAGTTATACATTCAGTATGAAGACAAGAACCGACGTAAAAGATGGCATGAACTAACGAACACATCCTATTATTCGATCATAACAGACGAGACGACAGCATCTGAAATACAGGCTTCTATTGAACATTACAGGGGTGCAAATTGAAATGGTCTCTTTTGAATATGTCAGGAAATTGATGGGATGGTGCCCGCAGAAAACAGATTTTTCCACGGTTAAAGACGTTTTTATTACAGATAACCCCCATAGCAATAAGAGATCATCCAGATATTACCCGGTTGAGAATATGGATATACCGATCCAGATGTTTGACTGGCGCACTTTTTCAATTGTATTAATTCTGGGTATTTCAGGTTTTATTTTAATATTCGTTGATTTATTTAATGGATTTCCTGGTTACATACCTGTTTACATTTTATTTATTGTATTTTTTTCCACCTTTGACAGGTTCAAAATTTCGATTGACCATGAAAAGATTCAGATAAGTACGCCTTTCCTCAAACCTGTCAATATCCCAAAACATAATATCAATTCTATAAAAATTATCGACAATTCTATTTATAAATATAGATGGTTAAATATTGTCTTAATTATCTTTATCATGCTATTTGTTTTTCTGCAAGTACTGATTTTGTACCGCAAGATAATATTATCAGCATCCCTGGAAGAGATGATATTTAGTATTGCTATGCCTGTTTTTTTGATTTTTTTACTTATATCGTCCCTTCAAAGAAATATTCGCATATCACATTATCCAAAAGCCATCAAGATAGAAACCATAAATAGCATCACTCTCTACCCCAGAAATGAATATGAGTTTAATATTCTTAAGGGGGAATTGGAGAAATGAATGCCATTTATTCACAAAATAAGGTGCCAGAGCATGACCGGATAAAAATTCTTGTAGATAGTTCCCGTGATGCCGGTATAATAAGTATTATATTGCCCGCTTCTATAATAGCATTTCTATTATTGCTCGTTAACATCAATTATAATGCAATCGATATAATCGCCATTTCAATATTCTATTTTGCCTTTTTGATTTTACTTCTTCAGAATAAAACAACCGTTGAGCTTACACCTCACAACATTATTATCCACCGGCCCCTGCTAAAGTCTGTCTTGATACAAAAAGAAAGCATTGTATCAATCAATGTCATAAAGAATCCCGGTTACAGGTTTAGATGGATTTTATACTCCTTTGCGCTTGTAGGATTATTATTTTCAATAGAAAAAAATATAACCAGTTTATACCACAATGCTGCAAGTTCTGCTCCTGTGATAGTGAAATTCATTACTGCTTATTCCATCCCTATGACCACTGTTCTTGTTGCTGTGATATTCTACAATTACATGGTTAGATCATACCATCCTGCTGTTCTCAAAATAATGACAAAAAATCGTGAAATTACATTCTATACAAATAATCCGCAGGAACTGGAAAGTAAATTAGAGGTAGTTCAGTGACAACATTTTCAGAAAATAATTCCATTCATAAGGATATGGACGTGCCGCTGCAAATGTTCGACTGGCGCATATGGGCTGTTATTCTGGGTTATGCGGGTTCGGTTATAATCAGCAGTGCATGGGCAGGTACAGATAGGTATTTTATAACTCTGTCTTCTATCCTGGTTGCTTTGCTTATCATTTTTTTTAATACAAAATTATCTATTGGCAGTGAAACATTGAAGATCACTACGCCGATTTTGGGTGATATCATCATTCCTAAAAATAGCATCAAAAGTATAGAAATATTTGAAAACTATGGAAACAGGCATAAGCGGAATAGCCTGGCATCATTACTAATGATGATATTGCTGTCGATTTATTTTGTGGTTTCCATGCCAGACTCTGTCATGAATATATGGTATCTTATAGCAGTTATTGGTTTTGCATATTCATTATATGCCACTATCCGCATATCGAATTATCCTTATATGATTAGAATGAACGCTGGTGGAAGATACATCTTGCTTTATCCTCGCAATGAGCATGACTTTTTCAAATTGAAATATATTATTCCGGCGAAAAAGATAACATGAATCTTTTCTTTTCAGGCTTAATCACAGGGGCTTCCATAAGTATAGGGGCTGGAATCGCCGAATGGCGCAGGCTCAATAAAGTTGCCGAAGGAAAGTACAGGAGGCTGCAAGTTACCGGAAGAAATAAGGTAATTAACTGCCTCAAAATAGTTGGATTAATAGCTTTAGTTACTTTTTTAATTATCTTTTTGCTGGTGAAAACCGGGATACGCATCAGAGAATATTATCCTTTTCTCTCAGGTTTATTTTTGTTTGCCTGGACACAGTATCTTGTAGTGGCTTACTGGGAGCGGAAAAACAGGAAGATATTGATATCAGATAGAACCGGATTTTATACTGTGGATGAGAGCAGATGATTCCGCGGGGCCTGGTCATAAGATTCAAATTCTGTACATTTTTAATGAAAAGAAAGTTTTAAATAGTTGCATATACCTAACATAATGTTACATATAACTAACATTTAGAGGTTTGATAGAATGGAAATAACAGGAACAAATAAACAACTATTGATTTTCAGGCCACCAGTATTGCTTGGAGCAGTTATGTCATTCTATGCTTACTTTGTAAGAAAAGGTGATATCGAGTGAACAACTTCAATAGAAAATGGGCATATTTGATTCTCATTCTCGCGCTTGTGGCATTAGCAATTACAATTATCCAAGAAATTTCAGGAAGAACTCCGAACTATTTTGGCAATGACGTAATTATCCAGACTATTTTCAATTTTGACATAATCATATTCTCCCTGTTTGTTCTGTCAATACCAACAACAGGAGCTGTGGGCGATGAACGAACCAAAAGAGCTGGCTCAAAAGCGAGTTTATACGCATTTTTGATCCTTGTGGTATGCCTGCTCCTATTGGGCCTGGTCAACAGTATCTGGCTGGCAACCAAAGATTACCGCTTCATGCCTTTTATACTCGCACATATCGGAATATATTCGTGGGCAATATTAACCTATTATTTTGTTAAAAATGGTGAAGTTTAATGAAAAATATAGGTGGTTTTATCTTTGAGAACAGGCTCAATCAAACAGGAATTATCTAATTTGCGGTTATTAACGTGATAAAAAACGGGATTTGTGGGTCGCGTTTCTGACAAAAATAATAAAGGAGGAAATATATGATTAAAAGAACAGGAGTAGTTCTGTTCGCAGTTATTATAATATCCCTTATATCGGGATGTACTGCAAATATGTCTGCCGAGCAGATCGCACAACAGATGAAAGCGAAACAGGATAGTATAAAAGACTATTCGGCCACTATGGTAATTACTTCGGATTATGGGGGCAAAAGCGAGATAGCAAAAGCAAAAATGATGAACAAGATGCCTGATAAAAGCCGGATAGAATATCTTGAACCTTCAAAGATGGCTGGCCAGGTCATGGTCAATGACGGCAAGACTATATGGAGTTATGACCCGGAGAAAAATGAGGTAACCAGGATGGATATGCCTGAAATTGCCAATCCTCCTGAGCCGGATTACACTAAATTTATTCAGGAAATCCTGAACCAGACAGACATATCTTACCAGGGCACGGAAAAATTTGAAGGGAGAAGCGTATATAATATCAAAGCATCGCCAAAAAACGGCAGTATGATGGGCATGCATTATAATATGCTGGTGGACAGTGAAAACTGGATTCCTCTCAAGACAGAGATATTGGATAAGAATGATAAGCTTATGACTTCAATAGAATACCGCGACATGAAATTCAATACCGGAATACCCGACAGCGAATTCGAGTTCAAGATACCTGAGGGCGCAAAGGTGGTTACAAGAGAGCTTCCTGCGCCGCCCAAAAAGCTGACACTTGAGGAAGCAAGGAAAGAAGTCAATTTCACAGTTCTTGTGCCTTCTTATCTGCCTGAGGGTTTTACATTTAACAGCAGCACAGTGTTCAAATATGAAAATATCGAATCTGTGTCACTGGAATATAAGAAAGGTTCTCAGATACTTTCGCTTTCCGAGACACTGCAAGATGAATCAAATCCTTCGCCTGATATAGACGAAGTCGAGAAGGTCAGTATTAATGGTGCGCAGGGGAAAATAATATCAGGATTTGGCGAGACCAGAATACTGATATGGAACATTGGCAGGCTTGAATTAGCCCTTTCCAGCCAGTTAAGCAAAGAAGAAATGATCAAAGTAGCGGGGTCGATTAAGTGACCCTGCTTTTATTAATGGCAATTAATTGAAATATACAGCTTCCTGAAGCCAGCTCATCAAAGGTAAATAATATATATAGTTAGAACCAACTTGGCGGAGCAATATAGGAGGAACTATGGACATTACGAATTTAATGTTGTTTTCGGCCCCGCTTGCGGGAATTATAGGATTAATATTTGCCGTGTATCTTGTTTTGTATATTTTAAAACTTGACGCCGGGTCAGACAAAATGAAACAAATTGCAGCAGCTGTACAGGAAGGCGCCATGGCCTACCTGAACAGGCAGTATAAGACCGTCGCAGTTATCGCGGTCATACTTACTATCGTGATCGCTTTTGCAATAAATACAGCCACTGCTTTAGCATTTGTCCTTGGGGCAGTAATGTCGGCAGCAGCAGGATACCTGGGCATGAACATATCAGTCCGGGCCAATGTGCGCTGCGCCAATGCTGCTAAAGAGGGAATGAGAAAAGCCCTTGATGTGGCTTTCAAGGGCGGCGCTGTGACAGGGATATCTGTTGCAAGCTTTGCACTTCTTGGTGTCAGCGGATTGTTCATAGCCTTTGGAGGCAACGCCGGTGCCGTAGATAAAATCGTTGGATTCGGATTTGGCGCCTCACTTATCAGCCTTTTTGCAAGGATAGGAGGCGGCATTTATACAAAAGCAGCAGATGTAGGGACAGACCTTGTAGGAAAAGTAGAAGCAGGTATTCCTGAGGATGACCCCCGCAATCCTGGTGTCATTGCAGACAATGTCGGGGATAATGTAGGTGACTGCGCAGGAATGGCAGCAGACCTTTTTGAAACTTACGCAGTAACCGCTCTTGGTGCAATGCTAATCGGTGTAACTGTGACCGATAAATATCCGAACGCAGTCATTTATCCTTTAGTTATTGGCGCTGCAGCCATTATTGCTTCCATTATTGGTGTCCTCTTCGTGAAGCTTGGGAAATCAAATAATATTATGGGGGCCATGTATAACGGAGCGATCATCGCAGGTATAATATCTTTGATACTATTCTATTTTATAACACAGCAGTTGATGATGGGCGATACCGGTTTATTCATAAGCGCCCTTGTTGGTCTTGGCGTAACCGCAGCCATGATAATAATAACTGAATATTATACGGCAACTGAGCATAGCCCTGTCAAGCAGATAGCCAATGCATCAGTAACAGGTCCGGGAACAAATGTTATTACCGGTCTGGCGGTAGGTCTTCAGAGCACGGCTTTACCTGTGATCGTAATATGTGCAGGGATACTCTCTTCATATATGGTCATGGGTGGAGGAACACTCGGGTTATATGGTATCGCAATAGCAGCGGCGGCCATGCTTTCAGTTACAGGCATCATAATAGCTATAGACTCCTACGGCCCGATCACAGATAACGCAGGCGGGATAGCTGAGATGGCGGAATTACCAAAGGAAGTAAGGGATATCACAGACCCTCTCGATGCGGTTGGCAACACAACAAAAGCAGTAACCAAAGGTTATGCCATAGGTTCAGCAGCATTAGGTGCACTTGCGCTTTATGCAGCCTATAGCAGCGAGATAATAAAACTACGTGGAAGCCCGTTAGAACTCAAGCTTTCAGACCCGATGGTACTTGTTGGATTACTCATCGGCGGCATGATCCCATTCCTGTTTGCAAGCTTCCTGATGGGAGCTGTTGGAAGGGCGGCAACGACCATAGTTACAGAAATCAGGCGCCAGTTCAGGGAAATAAAAGGCATAATGGAAGGAACGGCAAAACCGGATTACGGGCGCTGTGTGGATATCGTTACCATTGCAGCCCAGAAGGAAATGATCATACCCGGTCTTCTTGCAGTGCTATCTCCTCTCTTAGTAGGTTTCATCCTTGGCCCGGTTGCACTGGGGGGTCTCCTCATTGGTGTTATAATCTCAGGGCTGCTTCTTGCTCTTATGATGACAACAGGAGGAGCAGCATGGGATAATGCCAAGAAATACATAGAATCAGGAAACCTTGGCGGGAAGAGACTGCCGGACGGCAGCAAAAATCCAACGCATGCGGCAGCAGTTGTAGGCGATACAGTTGGTGATCCCACAAAAGATACAGCGGGCCCGGCCATTAACCCATTGATTAAAGTAATGAATATCGTGGCAATATTATTCGCGGCGCTGATATTGAAATACAATTTGATCGGATAAAAAAGGAGAATATTGACTGTTCTCCTTTTTTAATTATTTTATCTTTCGAAATTAAAGTTCTGTTTTACGATCTTAAGAGCGCAATAGTTCCCGCACATAGTGCAAGCTTCTTCATCATCCGGAGAGCGGCTGTCTCTTACTGATTTTGCATATTCGGGATTGATCGCAAGCTCATACATCTTTTCCCATTGAAGATCACGCCTTGCTCTTCCCATGTCCATATCACGCTGGCGGTCTTTGTTCTTGACCATATCACCTATATGCGCCGCGATCCTTGCAGTAATTACTCCCTGCCTTACATCATCCACATTTGGGAGGGCAAGATGTTCAGCCGGTGTAACATAACAAATGAAATCCGCGCCATAAGCGCTGGAGAGAGATGCGCCTATTGCTGCCACAATATGATCAAATCCAGGCGCGATATCCGTAACAAGCGGACCGAGCATATAGAAAGGCTTCTCGCCGCTCAGACGCTTCATAAGTATTACGTTCGTTTCTATTTCGTCAAGCGGGATATGACCCGGTCCTTCGACAATTGTCTGGACACCTGCTTCATGCGCCTGATCAGATAGCTCCGAGTTCATAATAAGTTCCTGGATCTGTGCCCTGTCAGTGGAATCATGAACAGCGCCCGCGCGCATGCCATTGCCCATACTGAGTGTGACCTCATGTTCTTTCATTATCTCAAGGAGATAATCGAATTCGCTGTAAAGCGGATTTTCTTTCTCATTATGCAGCATCCATGCTGTCATGAAAGCGCCGCCGCGTGAACAGAGTCCTCCGAACCGTCCCTGTTTTTTAAGCCGCTCCACTGTGAAAAGGTTAATTCCCGTATGTATCGCCATGAAATTCGTGCCAAGCTTTGCCTGTTTTGCAGTGACCTTAAAGAGATCATCTTCTTTCATCTCCACAACAGAACCGTATTTTCTGATCGCTTCGATAAAAGCCTGGTAAAGAGGCACACTTCCTACTGACAGGGTCGTAGAATCAATGACCTTTTTCCTGATATCGTAAAAATCCCCGCCTGTTGAAAGCTCCATCAGGGTATCGGCGCCTGTTGCTTCTGCAACCTTGGCTTTCTTGATTTCCATATCAACATCCATAATATCGGATGACGTCCCGATAGAGGCATTAACCTTTGTGCGAAGCCCCTTCCCGATCCCGCAGGGCCTTGTATGGCGATAAGGGCTGACCGGAATGACTATCCTTCCGCTTTCTACCCCGCGCCTAACAAATTCAGGTTCAACGCCTTCAATCTCAGCCACTTTTTTCATTTCTTCAGTAATGTTGCCATTTCTTGCTTCAGTGATAAGACTCATAAAAATTACCGGCTTTCGAAATGTAGCAATGATACTTAAATATGTTCAATCAAAAAAATTGATCTTAAATCAAGTAAAGTTGATTCATCCTTTTGCCACTCCCATTGGCATAAGTTTTACGACTTTTCTTGCAATGCCAAGCTGGTGCACCACGTCAACAACTGCTTCACTTGATTTATAGACGCCAGGGGCTTCTTCTGCAATTATCGAAGGGTGCATGGCCATGACTGATATTCCCTTTGCAGCCAGATCCTTTTGTATTGTCTCGCCGCGGAATTGGTGCTTTGCAGCCCCGCGGCTTGAAACCCTGCCAGATCCATGACATGCGCTTCCGAAGGTGAGTTCCATTGCTTTTTCTGTTCCGTGCAGAACAAATGACGGGGTGCCCATACTGCCGGGGATCAATACCGGCTGTCCCACTTTCCTGTAAATCCGGGGGACATCATTATGTCCGGGCGGGAATGCCCGTGTAGCGCCCTTCCGGTGCACATAAACCATCTTTTTTTCACCGCCAATGGTATGCTCTTCCAGTTTTGCTACGTTATGCGCCACATCGTAAATAAGATCCATTCCAAGGTCTTCCCGCCTGAAAAAACGCGTGAATGCCTCCCTGACCCAGTGAGTAATGACCTGCCTGTTCGCCCAGGCGTAATTGGCGCCGACAGCCATGGCTTTATAATAATCCTGTCCTTCCTGTGATTCGGCAGGCGCGCAGGCAAGCTGCCTGTCCGGTAGCTGGATCCCGTATTTATGTGTGGCTTTATCAAGGATCTTGAGATAATCATCGCATATCTGGTGACCCGCGCCCCTGGATCCGCAGTGTATCATGACAGTAACCTGGCCTTTATGAAGCCCGAAAATCTTTGCAACTTCAGGGTCATATACTTCATCCACATATTGCACTTCAAGGAAATGGTTGCCGCTGCCAAGTGTGCCGAACTGTGGTTTACCCCTTTTTCGCGCCTTCTCACTAACCTTTGCAGGATCGGCTATTTTCATGTAACCATTCTCCTCACAATGCTCGATATCTTCTTTCACGCCATATCCGCTTTCCACTGCCCATCTGGCGCCGTGAAGGAATGCATCTGTCAGTTCACTCTCTGAGGCGCGAAGCTTGCTTTTTGAACCTACACCGGATGGGATCTCATGGAAAAGAAGCTCAATGAGTTCTTTCATCCTTGGGCGCACTTCATCCACCATAAGATTTGTTTTGATTATCCTGACCCCGCAATTGATATCGTATCCAACACCACCAGGGCTTATAATACCTGTATCCCTGTCAAAAGCCGCAACTCCCCCGATGGGAAAACCATAACCTGAATGCGCATCAGGCATTGCCATGGCGAATTTCTGGATACCCGGAAGGGTTGCAACATTGGAAACCTGGGTAAGTGTGTCAAGTTCAAGGCTGTCAAGCAATTGCGGTGAAACAAAAATGCGCCCTGGAACTCTCATACCGGGTTTGTAGCCAATGGGTATGTCCCATGTGTAATCATTAACTTTCTTGAGGATGCTTGCAACATCTTTTGTATTTGCTTCAGACATGTTTCCCTTCCTTGCTTCGTTCTTTGCGGCCTTTGCATACTTTGCGGTGAATAAATCCAGACACCACGAATAACACAAAGTACGCAAAGATATTATAAAATTGTTTATTAGTATCTTTATTCGTCACAAAGTTATTAAGTTTGATGCAATTTCAAATACAATTCCGGGTACAATTTCAGGTATTTCAGGTATCTACAACAACCTGAACCCGGAATCTCCCGGTCTCATCCTGCTCCACCTCAAGTTCATGTAAAGTCACAGCTTTCACCTCTGTATCGAACTTATGGTGCGAAAGGTCAATCGGTGCACCCGATGCTATCCCCTTCAATGAAAAACCCTCCCCCGTTCTCTCTATTTTTTCAATCCTGAATTCAGAGAATATTATCTCATCCACCTCGAACAGGTATAATAATTCGGATAGCCAGTCAACAAGAAGCATTTTAATATCGGATGATATTAATTCGACCCTCCTTTCCTCACTGGCCTTTAAGCTTGACGTATCTATCATCACATTGAACAGGGCAAGCCCGGCATTCTCAAAAGCTTCTTCAAGTGTAAGACCAAAAGCCATGAACTTGGCATCTGCTATGTGTTCCAGGAATTCGTATTTTCCCTCGCTTTTTTCCCCGGTCATCACTCTTCGAATCCGGTCCTCTTGATATCCTCAAGTGTATCTTCGATCTTTTCAAGTTCTGTCCTGAATTCCGAATATGCCTCTTTAGCAGATTTTGTGGCAACAGCGCCCTGTGTAGAAGGAGTGATCAAACCCTGCTGCTCAAGAACACGCAGTGAATATCGTACAAGATGATCAGGTATATTTGTTTCAATCGATATTTTTAATATTCCGATAGGTCCGCTATCTATCACTTTCTTCAGGATGATGAGGTGCCTTTTTAACAATTCAAGTTCGTGCTGTACTCTCAGGGTTAGCATAATCAATCCTTAGAGTTGTAACTATGGGCATATCTAATTTAGCATATAGCTCCAAAAATAATGCAATAGAAAATACAATAGAAAATACTATTGAATATAATTAAAAGAAATGAAGAAAAAGATTATTTCTTGAATTCGGTATAACCACACTTACCGCATGAATTGCGGTTCTTGTGTTCACCAAGAAATACCCCTGGTCCACATCTTGGGCATGATGGTTTTATCTTTTCTGCTTTATTTCCGCTGATTTTATAGAATTTATTTACTGCCATTGAAATCCCTTTCTGTTTCTTTGTTCTCTATTCTCTATTTAGCCTCAGGTTTAGGTTCTGACGGGGCTGCAACCGGTGCCGCCTCCGCAGGCTGTCCTTCAACTGCCTTTGGCGCATCCCTTGCCATCAGGTGCTGGTGAGCAAGCTGCTTAAGGCGTTCTTCTGTCTGGTAGAGGGATACTGTCCCTACCATTTCCTGCTTCCCATATATTGTATCGAGATGCTCAACCACGATCAGTTCCGGTTTGGAATTGAGCAGAGCTGCAAGTTTATTCTTTAATTCTATTCTCGTAGCCGTTGTTTTATTTTTTACAGCAACCGAAATCTCTCGTCTCTGTAATAAGGGATTTGTCTTATCTTTGATAATCTGGATTTCCATTATTTTTCTCCTTATATTTCATTCGATTAAGTAATAATTGTATTTCTTTCTTCTTGTCCTCGGTAACGTGGACAACTACCGCCCCTTTGTCAGGCAAACCATATATAATTACTGATGATATGGGCGCCATGGCAATCGCAGGAAGAGCTGCCAGGTCTTCCTCACCCCTGACAACGATCTGTATATGTTTATCAGATCCCATAGCTGCTTCTATCTCCTGCAACAGTTCTTCCGTTATTATTCCAGGCGGGCTTTCCACAGTTATGGTACTGAAGTGGCCATGCTTTGTTCCCTGTGTAATTTTATCGGAAACAGGGCTGCGTTTTGTCTTATTATCAACAAATGATATATCGGGAATAAGACCGGCGTTTAGAAGATTGAATGTCACAATATCGCCGACAGATATTACTTTAGTACAATTTTTCAGATCATGGATGATTTTTTTTGTAGTCTCGATCCCGTCTCCGGGATATAACTCTCCATGGAGTTGCCTTAGTTCATCTCTTAACTCCACAGGCAGGCAGTATCCTTTCAAGTTATCTGACCTTCAACGCATATTCACCGGGTAATTTGACTCCGAGTCTTTTTGCAATTTGTGATTTTTCGGGGTCAATTATTACTACATAACCGCTCCAATCGCTGGTAAGAGCCGTTGAATTGCAATATGAGCAGACCTGGCTTTTTTTCACTATCCTGTGGCATTCCCTGCAAACATTATCCGGCATTTATGCTCCTTCGGGTTTTGATTCATCCTGCTTTTCGGGCTTTGGCGAGTCTTCTTTTTTCTTCTTCTTAGGCTTTCCTTTATCTTCGGTTTCATCCCTTGGTTTTCGGGCTTCTTCTATCCAGTCCATTTTGCCAAGGGCATGCTGGCGCATGGTGAGGCCGATCTTGCTGTCCCTGGGTTCACGCTCATTCAGGCTAACAGCGATTATCCTTGCTCGTATGCGGTCTCCCTCTGTGACAGAACGGCCGGATTCCTTTGTTATCAGGCGGGAATTTTTCTCATCATAAGTAACGAATTCATCAGTCAGCTGGCTTACATGCACGAGGCCGTCAAGAGGACCGATTCCTACAAATACCCCGAACTGGACTACTTCAACTACGCTGCCTTCAATGATCTCCTGGAGTTCAGGCATGAAGGTCAATGCGTCAAAAACCGCATCATAATATACTCCTCCATCCCCTGCAAGTATATGTCCTTCTCCAACTTCAATAATATCCTTGACCGCAACTATCGCACCCATCCTCTTGTCAACAAGTCCTTCAAGTTTTTCCCGCAAAGCGATTTTTACTGCCTGCTCAACCGGTTCGCCAAGTAGTTCTGGTGCAATCCTCACCGTATCTGCTAATCTCATTTTCTTATACATCTAAATCCTCTTAAAAAGGTATTATATACTTAAACGAGTTCTATCTCGAAGATACACATTAGTAACTCCCTTACTACATAATCTTTTCTTTAATTCGGTATCATTGGTAAGAACTGCCGCGTCCATATCAACTGCCAGGTCTATTATAATATCATCTGCATATCCGTTCCTGTCAATTATGGTACACCTGTCCAATAAAGATAATGCTATTTTGGCAGCAGTCCTGTCCCTGCCGCGGCCGGTCAACACAATCTTTTCAAGCTCCTTTACGGAAGCGCCTGGAACAATATATGAAAAAAAACCCAATTGCTGCAATTCGGAAAATATATCTATCCCGAATTGTCCCGGGATCATCAAACCATTTGTATCTATGATCACTTTTGATCTCATTTATATTCTTTCAAAATACCTGAACCGATAAGCCTCCAGCGCGCGCCTACACGCCTGCTGATCGCGATATGGGAACCTTTATCTGCGCAAATTGGCCTTTTGAGCCTGACTTCCGCATCCATAGACCTTGCGCTTGTGACTACGCCAATTGTCGTCGCTGTTCCTATATTCAGCATTAAAGGTTCATTTGAACGTATTGGTTCAACTGTGGATTCATCACTTACCCCGACCACCCTTTCAAGAAGTTTTGTTTCCATTACAAAGCCTTCTATAGTCGGAGGCAATTTTCCCGGTATGCCTGCGACCTGCCCCACAAGTGCATCGCTTTTTGTTATCGAGGGATCAAGTTTAGTGCCAATCCCTATGAGTCCTCCTGGCCTTGCTTCTTCCATCTCATCATTTCCTGCATGGATGGTTGTGATAACAGTTTTTATCGGAACCCATTTGACAGTTCCGCCCGTTTCAACTTTCCTGCCTGGTCTCATTTCTATTTCATCACCTGGCCTGAAAATACCGCTATTCAAAGAACCGCCGATAGCGCCTCCTTTTAGATTTTCAGGATGGGTCCCAGGCCTGTTTATGTCGAATGAACGTGCAACGAACATTAAAGGTGATTTTTTAAGGTCATGTTCCGGGGTAGGAATATATTTTTCAATGGCTTCAATGACCAGGTCGATATTTGCATTCTGCTGGGCAGAAACCGGTATGATCGGTGCATTTTCCGCAACCGTACCTTTCACGAAAGCCTTTATCTGGTTGTAATTTTCAAGCACTTTCTCGCGCGGGACAATGTCGATCTTGTTCTGGATAATAATAATGTTTTTTATCCCGAGGATATTCAATGCCATTAGATGCTCTTTTGTCTGCGGCTGGGGACAAGTTTCATTTGCCGCAATAACAAGAAGCGCGCCGTCCATAAGAGCTGCGCCTGATAACATTGTCGCCATCAATGTTTCATGACCGGGGGAATCCACAAATGATATTGAGCGAAGTACATTTGTTTTTGCACCGCATATCTCACATACTTCTTTGACAGTAAAACTTTGAGGCTCAGGGCATTCAGGACATTTCCTTAATACGATATCCGCATAACCAAGCCGGATTGAAATGCCTCGTTTAATCTCTTCGCTATGCCGGTCAGTCCAGACACCTGAAAGTGCCTTGACAAGAGTTGTCTTGCCGTGGTCAACATGTCCTACGATGCCAATATTTACAACAGGTTGCAATGAAATCCTCCGAAAATGATGTTCCTACATTAGGCTCTTTGTATTTAATGGCTTTTACATTAATATTTCTTTTCGCTTTTCATGGCGGTTTGCCTGCAAATATCATACTTATCACACTGCGCGCAATCTTTCCAGATGACTTTTTTCTCGTTATTTTGAAGCTTTGTAAATCCTTTCTTTTCAAAAAAAACAGGTGATGTGGTACGAAGATAGATTGTATCTGTCAAACCCTGCGCACGTTGTAATATTGTATCCACAAGTTTTGAACCCACACCCTTGTTTCGGTAAGATGGAAGTATCGCAATGGAGCGCAATTCCACGATATCCCCCGGATCAAGACATGCGCAGCCTATTATCTTATCATTCGTTTGTGCAACTATGAATTCAGGCAGGTTTTTTTCTACATTTTCCGTATCAAGATAATAGAAAGAAAGGATGGTTTTGATATCCTTCAAATCTGCCTGTATTGCCTTCCTGATGTCGAAATCCATTCGGTTTTATTCTTGTTTTTTCTTCTTTGGAGCCTCAGGCACATCAGAGCTTTTGATCTTCTCTGCCTGTTTCAGACTCTCTTCAGTTTCGCGGGCCATCTCCTTCTCAATGCTCTGTAGCTCTTGCCTGAGCTCCTCAGGCCTTGGTATCCTTCCAAGCACTTCATCTGCCGTACCAACGATCTTTTCCGTATCCATCGGTGATCCGATTTCCTGGATCTTCTCGGAAGCTCCAAGGTATTTTGCAGCCTGGTCAATCATCTTTGAGACCTCCATCGGGAAGATTATCTTTGTAGCCTGGCCGTTTGCCACATTTTTCATCATATCCATAGTCAGAACGGTCAGGGCTTTCTTATCAAGAGGCACTGCGCCAACTGAAAGTATCCTCAGTCCCTGTGCTTCTCCCTGTGCCCTCAATATCTGTGAAACCCTTTCACCTTCAGCTTCGAGTATCTTTGACTGCCTCACACCTTCGGCATTCAAGATATTTGCCTGCTTGGAGCCTTCTGCCTGGAGGATCGCGGCTTTCTTCTGTCCGTCTGCAAGTAAAATGGCCGCTCTTCGCTTCCTTTCAGCAGATGTCTGTTCTTCCATAGCACCTTTTACCGTGCCGACAGGATCGACTTCCCGTATCTCTACAGCTTCTACTTTAACACCCCATGCATCGGTGGAATGGTCAAGAATATCACGGAGTTTTGTATTAATAAAATCACGATTATAAAGGATCTCATCAAGTTCCATGTCACCCACTACGCTTCGAAGAGTAGTCTGCGCAAGTGATACTACAGCAACATGATAATTGACTACTTCAAAATATGCTTTTTCAGGATCTATTACCCTTATATAAACAATTGCGTCAACGTTGGTGGGCGAGTTATCCTTGGTGATGACTTCCTGTCGCGGCACATCAAGGACCTGGGTCCTCAGGTCAAGCCTTATGACATCGCTTATCAGTGGAAACACCCAGTTAAAACCGGGATTTAACCGTTTCTTGTACTGTCCCAGAACTACCCATAACGCCTGTTCATAAGGCTGTATAATCGCAACCCCTGAAATAAATAGTATCAATATTGCTACTGCGATAAATATCGCGATAAACATTTCATATGCCACTTTTAATCTCCTCCTTTACTTTTCCTCTACTCTTCTTTTACTCTTACATGAACTCCTTCTGAGTTTATGACAATTACTTTCGTTCCTGTTTCAATTACGCTATCTGAAGTTGCGCTCCATATCTGGTTTCCGATCTCGATTTTTCCTGAAATTGATCCGGGATGGACTGTTTTCACGACTACTCCCTTCTTTCCTGCCAGGATATCCATACTTGTTGTCTGCGGTTTCTGTCCCGGCGCTATTTTTCTGTAAAAGGTGATCGTTATGATACTGGAAACCAGCGCAGTTATAACTATTATGGCAGGAGCATAATCCTGTGCTACCTCTGGAATTAAAAGAGTGACTACGCCGAGTACTATTAGCGTTGTTCCCGGAACAGCCACAAAAAAACCCGGTTGTGCTGCTTCAACTATAAGAAGCCCCAGGCCGATAATTATCATCAGCCAGCCGACGTCTAATTCCATAGACTTTAAGATAGTTCTTTATACTATATATTTGTTTATACCTGTTTTCGGTTTTTGGCGGCCAGATTTGCGATCCTGGCTGCAAAAGCCCCGGCCACAAAACCCGCATCGATATTAACTACAGCAAGAACAGAACAGGACTGGAGCATGGATAATAGCGCAGCATCACCCTTTCCGCCTGCGCCATACCCGGTTGATACAGGAACCCCGATCACCGGAACGTCAACCAGGCCCGATACTATTGCAGGAAGTGTTCCTTCGCGGCCAGCAGCAACAACCACTGCATCCACTCCAGCTCTTGCGAGTTTTGCCAGTTCAGGAAAAAGCCTGTGTATCCCTGCAACACCTACATCATATATTGCAGTTACGGAACAACCCATTTCTTCTGCTATTACTTTAGCCTCTTCTGCAACAGGGATATCAGCAGTACCGGCAGAAATAACACCAATTCTTCCCTCTGTTCCGGGTATTGATTCTCCTATGATCACGATTCTTGCACGTTTTTCCCACCTGATCCTGGAATTCGTTTCATTTGCTAATGATTTTAATGAATTATAATTATCCTCACATGCACGGGTTATTATGGCACGGCCTTCATTTTTTAAATGGACCCGTGCAATTGAAACTACATCTTCGCTGGTCTTACAATCAGCGATTATGGCTTCTGGAATACCCACTCTCTTGGCGCGGTGAATATCCACCTTTGCAATATCTGATAATAATTCGAAGTTTATGATGCGAAGCTGCTTTTCTGCTTCATCAAGACTTAAATCGTTATTTTTCACTTTTTTTAATATATCAGATATATCCATGCACTGGATAATGCTGACATATCCTTTATTTTTTTGCATACATCAAAATTTATTATCTGATGCGCTCATTTAGTCATGAAATCAGGGGGATTTTACGTCTACCGACCTAACGCTAAATAAATATTATGCACAGGATATCAAATCGGTTATGGGATCACTGGGTACCTCAACTGCAGGACTCACAGAACAGGATGCTGCAACGCGCCTGGATAAATACGGACAAAATGAAATTATCCAAGAAAAAAAAGTATCATACCTTGAAATGCTGCTATCCCAGTTCAAGAGTTTTCTTATTATTATATTGCTGGCAGCAGCGGCCATATCTGCTTTGCTGGGTGAACTCGCAGATTCTGTAATAATTTTGCTGATAGTCATACTCTCAGGTATCCTTGGTTTTTTCCAGGAATACAGGGCACAAAATGCGATTGATGCATTAAAGCAGATGGCAGCCCCGACAGCACGGGTAATAAGGGACGGCAGGGAATCAATAATACCCGCAGCAAAGATCGTGCCCGGGGATATTATTTTTTTGCATACGGGCGACGGGGTACCTGCCGATTCCCGCCTCATTGAAGCTATCAATCTGGAAATGGATGAAGCACCACTTACAGGAGAATCGGTTCCTGTCCGGAAAAAAGCAGACAAATTAGAAGAAGAACTCCCGGTAGCTGATAGGAATAATATGGCTTACATGGGAACATCGGTTTCAATCGGAAGGGGAAAAGCTGTTGTTACTGCCACCGGGATGCAAACTGAACTTGGCAGGATCGCAGGGATGCTGGAGAAGATCGAAATAGAAAGAACGCCTTTGCAGGAAGCACTTGACAGGTTAGGTACATGGATCGGGATAATTACCATTGTTGTTGTTGCAGTGGTATCAATTCTCGGGATCTTAAGTGGATTTGGAACTATAGAAATGTTCATCTGGGGCGTTGCGCTGGCAGTCGCTGCTGTTCCTGAGGCTCTTCCTGCTGTTGTTACAGTGTGCCTTGCACTGGGGGTGCGAAGAATGGTAAAACGCCATGCCCTGATCAGGAAACTGCCATCAGTGGAAACACTGGGTGCGACTACGGTTATATGCTCCGATAAAACAGGAACGCTAACCCATGATGAAATGACGGTCACAAATATTTTTGTTGATGGCAGAATGCTTGAAGTCACAGGTGCGGGTTATGAACCAGAGGGATATTTTCTTGAAGGTAACCGGAAAATTGATCCGGAAAAATACAATGATCTTAAAATATTGCTCCTGATAAGCGCCCTGTGCAACGATTCTGAGCTTATTAATGAAAATTCGGTATGGCATATAAAAGGCGATCCCACAGAAGGAGCACTTGCTGTTGCAGCTGTAAAGGCCGGGATACGCAAACAGGACATTGAAAAAACATTTCGGCGCAAAGATGAGATCCCATTTTCATCAGAGCGCAAAATGATGACAACGATATGTGAAACACCTGATGGGCTGTATGCATATTCAAAAGGCGCACCTGAAATAATACTGGATTCATGCACCCGCATTTATCATAACGGCTCTGTTGTTGATCTTGACAGTGCAGGGAAAGAAAAGATTTACGATACCGTCAAAATAATGGCGAAAAAGGCGCTTCGAGTAATGGCTTTTTCATACAAACATTTAGAGAACCACCCGGTTAACAATGACACTGAGAAAGATATGATTTTTGCAGGGCTTGCAGGTATGATCGATCCGCCAAGGGAAGAGGTAAAAGAGGCAATTGCAACATGCAAAAAGGCCGGGATAAAGACCGTCATGATAACAGGTGATCATGAAATCACAGGCTCTGCTATTGCAAAGGACTTAGGACTGCTCGAAGAAGGGGAAATGGTGCTGACAGGTGTGAAACTTGATAACCTGGATGATAAAGAACTTGATAATATTGTTGAAAAAGTTTCCGTATATGCAAGAGTTTCACCCGCACATAAAATGCGAATAATTGATGCATTAAAAAAGAAAGGGCATGTTGTGGCAATGACAGGTGATGGTGTAAACGATGCGCCGGCCCTTAAGGCTGCGGATATTGGGATATCTATGGGGATAACCGGAACTGCGGTCAGCAGGGATGCATCAGATATGATCCTTACGGATGACAATTTTGCATCCATTGTAGCTGCGGTTGAGGAAGGAAGAAATATATACAAAAACATCAAGAATTTTGTACTGTACGGGCTTGGATGTCATATCGGGGAAGTGCTTATTGTACTTACTGCGATGCTTTCATGGCAAACAATGCCGCTTATTGCTATCCAGATACTCTGGATAAACCTGATCACCGACGGTCTTCCACCCATGGCGCTTTCAGTTGAACATCCTGATATCGGGCTGATGAGGCAGCCTCCCAGGAAGCAGGATGAAGGGATAATTACAAAAAGAGTGATCCTTTACAGCTCTGGAGTTGGAGCTTTGATAGCAATGCAAGCACTCTTTATTTTCAAGTGGACTCTTGATAATTCCGGAATTGTGAAAGCACAGACAATGGTTTTTACTTTGATCGTCATCTCAATGATGTTCAATGCATTCAACTGGCGCTCTGAGCGGCTCAGTGTTTTCAGTATAGGTCTTTTATCAAACAGGACGCTTATTTATGCTGTTGCAAGTACGATCCTGTTGCAGCTTCTGGTTATTTATACTCCGTCCCTGAATGGTCCTTTTAACACGATACCTCTTGGCATTACTGATTGGGGTATAATCCTTATTCTTGCATCCACCACGCTGATTTTTGTGGAAGCAGCAAAGTCCATTGAATCATATTTTCAATTCAAATCCGATAATCGGATGCTCAAGCCCAAAGTTTGAGATAACCTCAGGATGGATCTCACCGAATACCCCGGCCTTTTCATTATTAATCAGGACATCAGCGCACCTTCCCTCAATGAATGCGGGATCGTGCGACTCTGCGACCGTGTATCCTATCCGTCTTTCCCTCAAAACGGCGTCAACGATCGCCTGGATCTCCGTAAAGTTAGCCTGCGGGTGTATCGCAACGCATCCAAGACGCTGGTAAGTCCTGCAATCAAGAACAACTTCCCCGGCTTCATAAATTCGCTGCGGCAGCTCCCTGTGCTTATTGATCGAAAGTATCTCAAGAAGGTTTGGCAATATCGCCGGGCGAACGATCGTATGGTCTTCGCTTATGGGATAAAGAATATGTGTTATACCCTTTGCTTTTTCCCTTCGCATCATATCGAATTGCATTCTTTCGTTTGTGAGGGTGAAAGGCATTACTTGCAGGTAGCCAAGACCGGTCATTATTTCATTTAGCATATCTCTTGATTTTGATATCTGGTGTGACCTGCCTGTCGTGGAAGTTGATGGAAGCTCCGGTTTTATCTTATCAAAACCGTATGCTATAGCGATATCTTCTATGAGATCGCAGTTATGAAGTATATCCGAGCGGTAAGCCGGGACTGATACTCTAATTGAATTCCCTGAAATTTGCGCCCCGTACCGTATCTTTTTCAGGCTGGTGATAATTTCTTCATTAGTAAGCTTAAATCCAAGAAGTTCCGCTACTTCATTACTTTTAAGTTCCATTATTCCCGGGGATATATCCGGCGTCTCTATTTCCCCATCGACCAGGACTGATTCGATCATTCCGCCGCGTTCTGCAAGTGAAGCAACAACGATATTTAATGCAATTGATACGGCAGGATCAAGACCTGTGACCTCGATAAAAAGATCAGTCGTCCCCTGGGTGACTTTTGTAAGTTCTCCGTTTATTATGGGCGGGAATGAGAGAACATTATTGTTCGAGTCAAGAATAAGTGGAAATTTTTCGAATTTTTCAAGAAGATTTGCAAATTTGATGCCTTTGGGATGTTTTTCAAGAATATCACGCATCGATAAGGCTTCAGTGAAATCAAGCGGCGTAAATTTGAACTCCGGGTCCTGTGCGATGTACTTAAAAGGCGGCGTCAACTTTCCCATATCATGTACACCAATGGACACTTTTTTCCTGTTCCTGCCTACAGCCCAGTGCAATGATTCCTGGAGCGCCATAAGGGATTCTATGCTTCGTGAATTGAACCGCATCCCCCTGACTACGGCGCAGGCAAGATACGGGCGGATATTTTTGATCTCATTGTCTTTTGTGATTGTTATCCCCGAAGAACTTACATTGAATTCCCGAAGACCCGTTTCAATATCCAGGAATCCTTTGATCGCCCTGGCTACGCCTTCAGTGCTATAAAGATCAGGCCTGTTGGGGAAGAACTCGATATCAACATGGTCGTCCTCTATTCGTTCAATATCGCATCCCATCATGGGAATGCGTTTAATAACCGTATCCTTATCAAGGCCCGATAGTTCTTCCAGGTCATCATAATATAATGTAATAACAGGCATTTCAATCAGGCGAATAACGATTATAAGATATATTAATGTTATTGACCGGCGATAAGTTTCACCTTAGAACCACAGTACGGACACATCAACCAGCTTGGTTCAATGGTTTTCTTACAGAACCCGCAGATTTTTGCTACTTCAACTTTTTTGATCAACTGGTTACCGCAATATGAACAATTATTCCATTTAGGGTCATAAGCATTCTGGCATTTTTCACACGTTTTGTAAGTAGATGCCCATTTTTGACCTTTAAGTTCGACACCGCATTTTGTACAGAAACGATACGATACAACCACACGTTCACCGCATGCAGTACACATGGGTACGTCCTGCATAAGAGCAGGATTCAGCTTCTTTTTCAGGTTCTCAAGACAAACAGCAGCTTCGCGTTTTACCATTTCTTCAGTGTCTTTTTCAGCCAGTTGTTCAATTATTCTTACCAGGCTCTTGCTGAATTCAGGTAATTCCATATCCATTTTAGCAAAATCCACTTTATCCTGGTTTATCGAAGAAGTAATGTATTTCAAAGTCATGAATCGCGTGGCAACTATCTTGCTCTCCAGCTTTTCGAGCATATGTCTTCTTTCTTCTTCAGATAATATCTTGCCCATTTTATTCGGTGATCTCCTCTATGGATATGGATAATTGAATTGCAAACACGAAGAACAATATTAGAGTTACAGATAACAGGGCTTCAAATACCGGATGAAATCCCTCGAAAATTACAGTCCCGATAGAACCTACGGCTCTTGTGATACCCAGTAATATGAAAAGATTTATCATTATAATAAAATTTTTCCACATAACATCCATGGTTTTCAAGCCCTTCAATTCTCTTGAAATTCCCACAAGTAACTGAAATGATAAGACACTGCAGATTATAACTATCATTGATGCGACTGAATTCAGGACGATAAAGAAATCTTCGTTCATTATTCAATCTCCTCTTCATCTTTGCTAAACACAGTCCATGGCTTTGTCCTCATTGCACTAATTATTTTTCGAAGTCCGAATAATAATATGATGAAAACAATGACCTCTAACAGGGGGTCAAGAACTTTGACTATGTATGAAAATAAATCCAATCCTTCCGGGGATACTGAAACATCGTTTATGGAATTCTGGACTTTTATAACATCCAGCAAAATACCGAACGCTCCGATTATATTCCAGAAAACAAACAATACCATTGAAATTGAGAGGTATTTCCAGCTATTGGAGCCTTTTAGAGACCTTGACCACAATCCAGCCGCAAGATAAGTTGCGCCGCATATTCCCAGCAGGAATGATATCAGGCGGACAATTGTGCCGCTCATATCTATTCCATTTATGGTTCCTTCAATAGCTGACTCAGTTATGATTGGAACAGGTACTGGCGCAAGTAACATTAATGATATTTCCATCATTTCTTAAATGACCTCAATTAATAAATTTCAAACTTATTCTTATTTTCAATTAATCAGGATATAAACCAATTTGTGAAGAACGTGTGAGGTTTCAGGGATATTAGCAGTGAAGGATTATTTTTTAACGTTTTTATATTATTCACATATCATGAAGCCATAACACTTTATAAATACTTTCACATTATCATTTAGTTTGATGTGATAAAGGTGTGAATAATATGATAAAGAAAAACTCGATACTTGAAATAAGCTGCGGAAGTCATTCAAATCTGTATAAAACAAAAGGAAGGGAATGGGATATGTTCGTGGGCATAGATATAAAAATGAGCCTGTGCAGGCAGGCAAAAAAGCAAGGGCTGGAGGTGGTATGCTGCGATGCATTCAACCTGCCCTTCAAGCCGAAATCATTCCAGGATGTATATATCCAGTGCTTCACCGCTCTTCTTGAAAAAGATGCCCTTTCCGATGCGTTCCGGAAAAGCAATTATGATGAGTTCTGTGAATTTATGGGCAACGAGATTGATTATGCCTGGCAGGTGATCGATCCGTTCTATGAGTTGCTGCTTGAATGCAAGCAGGTGAGCGAACACATAATATGTCTTCCTTCATGCAATATTGAAATGAACAAATATCTTGTGAATGCTGTTAAGAATCTTCCCGCTGTTACGATCGATGTTGATTACTCAAAGAACTGGGGAAGAAAAAAAAACGTCTGTGTAATGTTCCTGGATATTGACTGTACAATATACATTTAATTACAAACATTTTTAGCAATTAAGGATAATCTTAGATGCCATGGTCAGAGTTCTGGCAACGGGTACATTCGATTTGCTGCACCCAGGCCACCTGCTCTATCTTTCAAAATCAAGAGCGCTGGGAGATGAACTTTATGTCATTGTGGCGCGGGACTCGATGATAAAACATAAACCAAAACCCATAGTTCCTGAAAAACAGAGGCTGGCTATGGTCCAGGCGCTGCGTATGGTGGATGCGGCAATGCTGGGGAGCGAGACTGATATGTTTCTGCCCATCAGGCAAATAAAACCGGATATTATCGCGCTTGGAAAAAATCAGTTTTTCAATGAAAAAGAGCTTGAGGCAAAGTTGGCTTCCAGGGGGATAGAAGCAAAGGTGGTAAGGATCCAGTCTTTTGAGCAGGGCGAGCTTTACAGTTCTGCGGCGATTATCAGAAAGATTCTTGAAAGGAACGGCTTCGATTGAAGAGGAATAAGATGATACAAATTGTTCTCACTCATCAGGCACAATTATGGGTTATCGACAAAAGAAGACTATCACGATGAGGATCTTGTGGCAGTTTTTGGTGAGGTCCAGAGGTTCCAGAAGCTCTATCCGGCTTTTATAACCCAGCTTCAGAAATACTGGGATATGCGCGGAAAGGAGTCAAAACTGTTCCTGATAACTTCCGGTTCCTCTGTCGGAATGATCAAGAAAATATTTATTGAAGGAGGCGCTCCGCTTTTCAGGAGAGAGGATAATATCGTCACCATCCAGCCTTTCAAGGTGGCGCAGATATTTCAGGTGCTTGACGAACTTGGGATAAAGTCCCTGGATGAGAAGCTTAACCTCTACTTCCTTTTCGGCGGTACCATCTACTACTATCGGCTGCTTGAAAAATGCGAATGTAAGAACCTCAAAGATGCATTTGCAAATCTAATATTCAATGACCTTGCGCCGCTTCGGCGAGAAATGGGCGACGTACTGATAAGAGGGCGACCACAAAACTCAGTGAAGAGATAGAGGTAAAACTCGACCAGAACAGGACTGCAGTATACATGGTCAGGCTCACCACAAAGTCCGATGAGGAGATAGGCAGAGTTTACTTTGACAAGGACACAGAAGACGTAAGGTATTGCTATCGCAAACAGATCAGGGCAATGTTCCATGAGATAATCAGAGCACGTCGCTCACCCTTGTCAGACCGAACGGCGCGGTGTACTTCATCCCCTATGTTCACGCCGATATGGTCCAGGAGAGGAAGTATTGTCAAAGGAGCTTGCCAGTTCTGGCATCAAGATCGGACAAAAAGTTCTATGCCCAGGACGGGATCCGAACCCGTGACCTCCAGATTTCTCAGGAGACTTTAAGCGCCTCTTCAAATTTACCCTATGAGTCTGGCGCCCTAACCGACTAGGCCACCTGGGCATATCCCTCCCCTACATGCAAAGATGTATTAAAATATATCGTCTTTGGGCTGGACCATCTATCAGATAATAACCTATTTTTCCGGAAAATCAACATTCGCACCGCTCTTTTTTAAATCCTCAAAGAACCCGGGATATGAAATGCTGACGGATTCTATTGTATCGATGGTGGTTTCGCCTGCCGCCACCATTCCTGCGATAGCAAGCGCCATGACGATCCTGTGGTCATCCCAGCCATGCACTGTTGCTCCCTTTAACTTGCCGCCTTTGATTATCAACCTGTCTTTTTCCTCTGTAATGTCCACACCCATTTTTTTAAGTTCAACTGTCATTGCATGGAGCCGGTCAGTTTCCTTGTATCTTACATGTTCAGCGTTCTCGATGATCATTTGTCCGCTGGAAGCAGCCCCCAGCACAGCAAGCGTAGGAACCAGGTCTGGCGTCTTGCCCACATCCACTTTGATGCCGCAAAGCTCGCTTCTGGATACTCTGACATCTCCTTTTTTCCGGTCCCATGAGATTTGTGCTCCCATTTTTTCAAGTATCCCTATCAATGCAGAATCACCCTGTTGCGAAGGGAACAGGTTTTTAATAGTGACGTCACCGCAAAGCGCTCCTGCTGCCATCATATAGGAAGCTGAGGAAAAATCTCCGGGAACGTTATATGACCTCATATCATACTTCTGATCCGGGGATATGGTAAATGAATTCGTTTTTTCATCAACGATTATGCTGGCTCCTGCATCTTTTAACATGTCAATTGTAATATTAACATACGGCCGTGATTTCAATTCACCTTTTATCATTATGGTGGTCTCGTTTTGTGCAAACGGGCATGCGATCAGAAGTGCGGAAATGAACTGTGAGCTTATTGAACCATCAATATGGACTTTTCCTCCTTTCATTTTACCCCTGACGACTATTGGTGCCAGGCCATTATTGCGCGTGGAAAATGCCATTGCTCCAAGATCATTGAGAGCATTCAAAAGCGGTGCATTCGGTCTTGTCCTGATGCTTGCATCCCCGGTAAGTACAGTAGCTCCATCAACAAGAGAGGATACCGCAGTCATTATTCTAAGTGTTGTGCCTGAATTTGCAACATCAAGCACATTATCAGGAATTTTTAATTTTCCATCAAATCCTGTAATAAGGAGGGAATCGTTTTTTGTTTCAACAGTTGCTCCGAAAGCGATGGCAGCCCTTATAGTAGCTTTTGTATCCTCTGAGATCAGGGGGTTATGGACTGTGGCTTTCCTGGAGAGGGCTGCGATGGCAATAGCCCTGTGAGTGTAGCTTTTGGATGGCGGTGCAAAAACTATGCCTTTTATTTCGGATCTATTGATTGTCAGTTTCATGTGTTGAACATGCTAATTGAAGATGCAACTATTTATAATTTATATTGTGGGTTAGTCGCCGTTATCATTTTTCGTTCATTATTAGTGAATCATACATATTTCCCTTGAAAGGAAACGATACGATAAACCGCAAAACTTGAATTCCTATCGGTTATTTAACGCTGGATGCTATGTATGTAATGTTCTGCATTGTCGTCATCATCATCACTATCATCAGTTAACTATATTATGGTCTGAAAGAAATTACTGCTGTGAATCAGTATAACAAATACCGGGTTGAAGGACAGAAGGACGAAAGTGCTGTAACTGCAAAAGGATCACCAATTAAAATGCTGAGGATCCTTGGTCTTATGGCATTGATAAGCTACATGATAGTAATCCTGTTTACCTGGATATTTGCAAACCTGGGAGGTTATGTTTATTTTTCCGCAGGCGAACCTGTATTGTCCATAAAATATATTGAATGGATGCTCGGGTTCCTCGGCATTTTTGTTGCAACTTATTACCTGCATAAGGAATTAAATGATGATAGATTATATTAATTACTATCTTAAGATATTCGACGGAAAACTTTAAACCCGATCAAGTATTCTTGCGCTGGATTTATCAACAATGAGGACGTGAATTCTAAATAAATGTGGAAAATTGAGGATGCTATAGAACTTTATGGGATAGAGCGATGGGGAAGCGGTTATTTTTCAGTTAATAGAAATGGGAATCTGATTGTCAAACCAACAAAAAATGAAGCACAGGTCATAGATCTCAAAAATGTGGTTGATAATCTTGTATCAAAGAAAATAAATTTTCCAATATTATTCAGGTTCCCTCAAATCCTTGAATCACAAATAAAAACATTGAATAGCGCGTTTTCAAATTCAATATTAGAATATAAATATAATAACACTTACCAGGGGATTTTCCCCATGAAAGTGAACCAGCGAAAAGAAGTGATAGAAGAAATCGTTAAATCCGGCAAAAAATATAATATGGGGCTGGAGGTGGGAACGAAGGCTGAACTTCTTGCTGCATTGTCCTTCGACCTTAGCAACGATGCGCTTCTTATCTGCAATGGATTCAAGGATGACGAATATCTTCATATGGCTTTGAATGCCATCAAATTGGGCAATAAAGTTGTCATAATCATCGATGAGTTCAGCGAGACAAAACGCCTGCTTGAGATTGCAAAACAATTGAATGTGAAACCGATAATTGGCATCCGTGCAAAACTTTACTCAAGGGGAAGCGGCAAATGGGCTGAATCCGGTGGAGAATCCTCAAAATTCGGCCTGTCAACCACAGAGATACTCGAATGTGTAAAGATCATCAGTGAATACAATATGATCGACCAGCTCCAGGTGCTTCATTTCCACATTGGCTCCCAGATTACGGAAATAAGGAGGATACAGAAAGCAGTCAAAGAAGCGGCAAGGGTTTATGCCAAAATAAAGTTAAAGCACATAAACATCAAATATTTCAATATCGGTGGAGGTCTCGGGATTGACTATGACGGCAGCAAGACTTCATCTGATGCAAGCGCCAATTACACGATACAGGAATATGCAAACAATGTAGTTTATTCACTGAAAGATGTATGCGATGAAGAAAATGTAAGTCACCCTATAATATTATCCGAAAGCGGCCGTGCGATTTCCGCATATCATTCCGTTCTTGTTATTAATATAAAGGGAAATAAGAACGGAGATTTAAATAAACCTGTTGAACTTCACGGAAATGAGCCCCATATAATAACGGAATTATACGATGCGCTTAAAGAAATTAATATAAAAAACTATGTAGAGTTCTATCATGATGCCCTGCTTCATCGGGAAGAGCTTCTTTCCCTGTTCAATCTGGGTGAAATTGAACTGGAGGAAAAATCAATGGGTGAGATTCTTTTCTGGCGGCTATGCGAAAAAGCTATCGGCTTTGCAAAAGAAACGGAGAACAAATCCGATGATTTCGATGACCTGAATAAACTCCTATCGAGGAAATATATAGGGAATTTTTCGGTTTTCCAATCAGTTCCGGATTTCTGGGCGATAAAACAATTATTTCCGATCGTCCCTGTCAGCAGGAACAATGAAAAACCCACAGAGTATGGTACTATAGTTGATATTACATGTGATTCAGATGGTGAGATCGATAAATTTGTAGATTTAAAGGATGTAAAAGAAATTCTTGAACTCCATGAACTGAATAACGGGTCGTATTATCTTGCAGTACTCCTGATTGGCGCATACCAGGATACGATTGGCGATTATCATAATTTGTTCGGCTCGGCAAATGAAGCTCATATCATTGTTGATGAAAGCGGTGAGTGGCACATCAAACAAATAGTCAACGGCGACAGGAATTGCGATGTCCTTGGATATGTAAAATATAACAATAGTTATCTTCTCTCAGCATTTGAATCCGAAGTAAACCAGGCAGTAAAAGAGTGCGGATTATCAAAATCAGATGCAGAAGATATCATAAACAATTATAAGAATGTAATGAACAGGTATACATACCTGGATATATGATTATTTTAATTCGGAACATATAAACATCACCATATTCATCCATGAATATCTTTATATATGGATAAATTTAATAAATAAGTGGTACTGAAGATCGAACTCGAAGTGAAACAATGGAACTAAAAAATATTAAAGGCACAGGATACGGTTTGCTCATATTGGGTCTTTTATTCATATTCTATTCAGTATATTCGATGTACAATGTATTTACCGGAGCAGAAGCTGCGCCATCCGTTATTCAAATGAACAGCGTCAAAATATCCCTTCCAACAGGCCCCGGAACCCCGCCTATGGACACAGAGCTTATATCCGGAAAAGAATCAAGCATTATGACAAACATGGGACTATGGTTTATGCTTATGACATTTGTAGCATCAGCAGGCGGAAGAATCGGGGGGCTTGGCGTAAAATTGGTTCGCGATATAAAAATCGAGGTCAAAAACGAAGATTAAAATACAGGTTACTGGTATCAAAGCAATTTAATGAATAAAAAAATTGCACTCTTAACAGTACTTGGTTCTGTTTTTTTCTTTCCGGGATTACATTCCGGAAATATTACTTTCCAGTACCTGGGTATGGGTACCTGGGTCGCAGGCCTGATATTTTTCACATTTTTTCCGAAATTCAAAGAGGTTACATCGATAATATTGGGTCTTTTGGTGCTGCATACGGGAGTATTACTTATATTAAAGGAGAACTTATCGAATGCGAAATTTGTGGGTTTTATAATCTTTACCATCGGAATTGTTTTTGTCCTGAATTCGGGTTTTTCGGATTATATGAAGAACAGAAAAAAGGAAAAATAAAAATTAAAATTAAAAAAGATCAGAGGATCTTATCCTCTTTCATGGCTTTTAACATCTCTAGAACAGAATATGCCGCCCTTGTTACTCCCATACTGCGGCTGTCCGTGTCAGTCCCTGCCAGATAAAGGCTCCTGACCGGCGAGCGCGTTCCTGCAAAATATCCATTAATGGTCACAGCGGCTTTTTCAGGTATTGTCAACTGGTAATGGATCATTTCAGTCTTATTATCTATGCCAGGTACTGCTCTTTGGATCAATTCCAGCGCTTTTTTCTTCTCGCTTTCAATGTTATTTTTCTCATCAATTACAAATGTAAATCCCACAAGCTGCTTACCTTTAGGCGCAATGCTTGCATCATAATTACTGATTGGCATCGCCCAGTATGCTCCGCCCTTGAACCACACCTCGGAGCCAGTATAATCGAATTCCTTCATTTTTTCCTTTAATCCCAGCCAGAGAGTGAGGCTGAGCGTCTGGTCTATCGTTGAAAGTTTCTTTATATAATCCGGTGGCAGTTCTATAAGTGAAGGCAGGTTTTTTACAAAACCCGTGTAAACGATCGTATCCGAAGTATATGAATCACTATCAGTAGTGACACCAATCGCTTTTTCGTTATCAGTCAATATTTTATTTACTCTTGAACTGGTTTTTATTTGCACCGATTCAGGCATCGAATATAATACCGCTTTTAACAGTGATTTCAATCCTCCACGGGGATAAGCCTGTGCATAAGATACCTTATTCGTGGCAAGCCTGCTCAGGGATGTAAGATGACCTTTTAACTGGTATTTTGACAATCTATCGGTTATCATCGATGTATAAGACGTACCAGGCGTACCTGATGCCTCCTCAACGTCTTCAAAAATATCCTCGGAAACACTGTCCCTTACAAAACTGCTCCCATATAATACACGGTTTACGGATGTGTCTTTCATGGATTTTCCTGAAAGGAAATATGCGATCGCATTGACAAAATCATATGTTTCTTCTGAGAGTCCTTTAGGAATGTAATCGTAAACAGGCTGATCCCCATCCAGCATCCCGAAGGTCATCTGGGTCAACGCTTTCGTTAATGCCTGCGAAAGCATGAGCCTGTCTTTCCCAGGGAGTACATCAAAAGTTACAAAATCTTTTATATTGGAAGGGATTTTCGTCAGACCTTTTTCAGTACGCACATAATAGTGCCCGTAATCCACAAAAAAAGGCATATATGTAAAATATTCGTCCATCAACCGCCGCAGCGGCCCTTCCCTCATATGTGTAATCGCATGAGGTCCGGTATCTACCTGGAAACCATCCACCGTATAACTGTTACAATTGCCTCCTACGGCCTCATCCTTTTCAAGTACAAGCACTTTCCTCCCGTGCTTTGAAAGAGTAAGGGCTGATAATAGCCCGCTTATTCCTCCTCCCACGATAATTACATCATAATCAGACATTTCATTTCTTATATTGGTAAAACATTATAAAAAATCTTTCTATGGGATAGTTTATTTGCTACAATAAAGTCCTGAAACTCAGGATTCATTCAACATAGCATATTGAATTGCACATTACTTAAATTGAGCAGAGTTAAGGATTAATATCTGCTTACATTATAGGAGGTATATATCATCCTGATAATATGATACTAATAATTAGTAGCATAAATCAAAACGATATATTTATATATGTCCCTTCACTTTTTATTTATTACATTCAAAAACAACGGGAAAACGGAAAAACGGGAAAAACAGAACAATTTTAAAAACGGGAATGGAAAAAACGGTTAGCTTCAGACTTTAAATTGTTTGAAATAATTAAAACTGATAGATAAAATACCGGATAGGATAGGATATGTCATTGAAAAATAGAGGGAAATACGTACGTATAGATGTTAAAAAATCAACAAAAAACCAGAGGGGAAAAAAAGCCAGTTCAATCGCTGAATTCAAAAATATTTTTTTGATCTCTGTAATATTAACTTCATTATTTGCTGTTGCACCCGCAGCCGAAGCTTATACGCCGCCTTATCAAGTGATGGTCTTTACGGATAAGCAGGTATATCTGGATTATGGATATGACCTTGCCTCAGGCGTTAGATCCAGTAGTAATGACAATACAAAAGGCTCTTTTAACCAGAGACCAAACGTATTTGCAGTGCTAATGGACTCGGACGGTAATATCGTTAGAGGTCTTACGAGTGCCAATTTCAGCGGGAATCTCTCTGATGTGGAGAGATGGAACCATACGGGCGTTGCACTCAACAACTATCCATTCTATCAAGTGATATCGACCGGCGGTATGTATTACCCAAGCTCTACCAATACCTTTCCAACTTTTACAGATACCGATAATGATGGGATCTTCAATTCCACCCGGGATGTTACAGATGTCAATGATCTGACAGGGAATAAGCCCCCGACTACGGATCAACTGAACATATCCATTAATGTTACAATTAATTACCTTGGAGTCAATTACACAAAGAAAGTCTATGTTATTTTTGGGACTGCGGGTTGCTACCATCCTGGAAATACATTCACAAGCGCTCATGACAAAACTGCCCATAATGATGTCACGTGCACTACCTGTCACTGGGGCTACCAGTATGCCCTGGGAACACATGGCCCGGACAATTCCATAATGAACAGCGACACGGCCAGATTTTTGGGGGTGCCAGCATGGACTACTATAACAAATTGGGATTACAGGACCGGATTAAGAAATGGCACGAATTATGTGACTACATGGGATAACAGCAACTCAAGCTACTGTTTAATGTGTCACGGAAGCCTGTTAAATCGTAATATTCTTGACCTTGGTGTGGGAGGCAGCACAAGCGATACGGATCTAAATGATGATGGAATAAATGATGGAGGAAGACCATCCTGTTCATGGTATCAGGGTCCCTTGGGGAATAACAGCGGCTACCCCGTTTGTCATGGACCGCAGCAGGGAGTGGACGGTTCAACCAAGATCGTCCTGTCATCATTGAATGGAACGGATTGGACCGGCTGGTCGCAAAAACCCGGAGCAAGTAAATCTCATAATCATTCCGCTTCCCCGAATACTAATGGAACTGCCTGCGAATTGTGTCATGCAGGAGGCGGCGCCCCGGGTACGGGGACAGGTGGGCTGCACATGATCGCAGGTCTTCCTAACAGGACAAGTGATTTTACCAATATAAACGACCAGTGCCAGCTTTGCCATAATATTACTGACGGTTGGCTAAACGTCACATCAAATGGCGGGCTTGCTAAAAACCATTCAATAACACAATGTTCTAACTGCCATATAGATAACAATAAGATGGATTCCCATAAAATCCCCACAGGGGCTTATGGCGGCAAGTGGTGTCTTGATTGCCATAATACGACAGGAAAAGCACCTATAACTATGAAGGTAGACCCAGCCATCATCAATGTTTCAAATCCGGAATATATCCATTACGACCTGAATAAAAACTCTGATACTGCAAATTCTTCAAGAATATGCTGGGCATGCCACACTAATGATTCATATCTTGAAAATGGACGTGTGAATTCCACAAATATACCGGTTGATACTCATCCCGGAGGCTATGATACTCCACGGAACTGTACATCCTGCCATAATAATGCAAATCAGAGTCAGAATTACGGCGCAGAGCAGAATGAGAAACACACATGGTTTTCATCAGAAATGAACACACCGGCAGTGACATACTGTACGGATTGCCATGACCAGGAAGAAATGATCATCTCATGGAATCCATTGATATATCCGCCAAAGAGCAGGAACGAAACAAGCGCTCACTATGGAAAGAACAGGACTTCTTTCTTTGGTCCGCTAATTGGCACGCGTGAATATTGTGGTTATTGTCACCAGAACGAGTCTACAGTTATGGGGCCATTTGCAAACCCAATGAATGTAGTAAGGAGTGACCATGCATCCCAATCCTCCACACCGGGCTGCGGTGATTCGCAATGTCATGAACCAGGAAGATTGCATGAAACCAGTCTTGTGACCCCGAACTTTACGGAAGCAAATATCGACAGTACCTGTCTGAACTGCCACTCTTCAACAGACTACAATTTCCATAACAATAGCCTGACCTGCTGGGATTGCCATATGGGTAATGTGAGCAACACCAATCCAACCTGGATCCATCCGATACAGTTCATCCAGTACAATGGCAATTTCACAGGAGCAAAGCTAACGGCAGCAACGTGCTATGATTGCCATAAATCAACGCGCGTTGATGGTACGATCAATTCACTTTCAGGTAAAGTTTCACCGAAGATATTGGAACAATCGCATAGTAATGACCCGATGAACGGAACAAAATGGGGAGATTACTGGAGATATAATCATACAACCTATGAGTTTGCATCATATGAGATATTAGGTAACGGGACAGTTAATCCTGATTATCCCTTCGAGAATATCAAAGTCCCGAGCAACGACTATATGGAAGTTATCGAGACAAGTTCCGGAAGTTCGAACAAACCTGTTATGGTCCCATATAATGAGAACGAGCGTGAGTTCGCTTTAATCCCGGTCTCTAACTGGACATCTTCTATAGCAAGAGGTGGAACGACAACAAATGGAATTGTTAATGCCCAGCAGGACGCCACAATAGGTAATCCGGTGGGTTCTCTTAAGGCAATGTTAAGATCAGGCGGTAGCAGTGGAACTTATCGCGGATATGTATGGTGGAATTATTCATTTGAATATTCCCCTGACACCGGCGATTTCGAATATACAAATGCCAGTGCAGATTATAATATTACAGTGCCTTCAGGAAATACCCTGAACCAGACTGTTTATCTCAGGTTAGTCAAACCATCAGGTAGTTTTGTTACTCTTGCCAGCGCAAGCAGTACAACCAATACCGGCTGGCAGGAATTGAGCAATAACAGTTTCGCCTCTGCCCTGGACGAGTCCGGGTCATATAAGGTCCAGTTATATACTGAGTTCCAGGGAGTAAGGACTTCAAAGACATATACTGTAAATTATGACAATATTGTCCTTAAATTCCAGGAGAAAGTGTGGAATAGATATGAAGTAGTCATCAATACCACGGGAATTCCGTTATCTGGAGCCAGTAAGCTTGGGATGTCTTATCAGGTGCATACCGAAAATGCCTCTTTTATGATATTGAATAAGACATCAGGAACTTATGAGCTTCTTGACACTCTTAATTCAGGTGTGTTCTTTGATTATGTGAAGAATATCAGCAGCACACATCACATAGATTCGTCAGATGGAGTAACCGGTAATGTGAGTGTCAAATTCATAGATAATGACCAGGGTGATACAGATGCAGTTCCTGATAAATTACATATTCGCTACCTGTATATCTATACAGATAGGGGACTCCAGTATCCATGTGAACAGTGCCACTCGCCAAATAAGCACTATGTTTCTCCAACTTTGGGTTCGCCAGAAAAATTCAATGCTGGCAATAGTGTAAACCAGACGATCTCATCCGGCAGTACCTGGTGCCAGCAGTGCCACTGGGAGGGTGCAGCAAATTATTCAAACATGATACAGGAATTCAGTGTTGCAAGGAATCCGACTGAGAACATACCGCCTGAAATCACGGGAAATGCCACTTATGCCCCGCTTGGAGGTGCAAGGGATGGAACTGCATACTATGACCACACTGGTCTTGATATGGATGATGCCGCATGCTTCTCATGTCATGGTGCGGCTGGAGATACTACAATGACCCAGTTCATTCATAATGTACAGGAGAGCACAAATGGTACTGATACCACACCACCGGCAAGTGTTACTGCTCTTGGTGAAACAGCCACGGGTGAAACAAGCATCACCTGGACATGGACAAATCCGTCGGATCCGGACTTCGATCATGTTGAAGTGTATCTTGACAGTGTTTTCAAGACAAACATAACCTCAGGTACTTACACAGTAACAGGATTGAATGCAAGCACGACTTACATAATTGGTACAAAGACTGTGGATACGGTTGGGAATATCAACACAACCATAGTTAGTGATTCAGCAACTACAGCATCAGATGCTACCCCCCCTTCAAGCGTGACCGGTCTTGGTGAAACTGCAACCGGCGAAACAAGCATTACCTGGTCATGGACAAATCCCTCAGATCCTGACTTCGATCATGTTGAAGTGTATCTTGACAGTGTTTTCAAGACCAATGTGACATCAGGAACATATACGGCTACGGGATTGAATGCGAGCACTGCTTACACAATTGGTACAAAGACTGTGGATACTACAGGTAACGTGAATGGCACAACAATCACTGATTCTGCAATAACCTCCGCCGATGCAACACCTCCAGTAAGTGTTACCGGTCTCGGTGAAACAGCCACGGGTGAAACAAGCATAACCTGGACGTGGACAAACCCGTCCGATTCCGACTTCGATCATGTTGAAGTGTATCTCGACAGTGTTTTCAAGACCAATGTGACCTCAGGTACTTACACTGCTACGGGATTAAATGCAAGCACTACTTACACAATCGGTACAAAGACCGTAGATACAGTTGGAAATGTGAATGCAAGCATGGTCACTGATCCAGCAACCACAGCATCAGATGCTACCCCTCCAGCAAGCGTTACTGCTCTTGGTGAAACTGCAACCGGTGAAACAAGCATCACCTGGTCATGGACAAATCCATCAGATCCCGACTTTGATCATGTTGAAGTGTATCTTGACAGTGTTTTCAAGACCAATGTAACCTCAGGAACATATACAGCTACGGGATTGAATGCAAGCACCACTTACACAATTGGTACAAAGACCGTAGATACAACTGGTAACATAAATGCCACGGTAGTCAGTGATTCTGCAATAACTTCTGCGGACGTCACACCCCCAGCAAGCGTGACAGTTCTTGGAGAAACTGCAACCGATGAAACAAGCATCACCTGGTCATGGACAAATCCCTCAGATCCAGATTTTGATCATGTTGAAGTGTATCTTGACAGTGTTTTCAAGGTAAACGTGACATCAGGAACATATACACCAACCGGGCTGAATGCAAGTACAACATATATCATTGGTATAAAGACCGTAGATACAACAGGTAACGTGAACAGCACTACAGTCACTGATTCAGCAACCACAGCATCAGATGCTACTCCTCCATCAGGTGTTACTGCTCTTGGTGAAACTGCAACCGGTGAAACAAGCATTACCTGGTCATGGACAAATCCCTCAGATTCGGACTTCGATCATGTTGAAGTATATCTTGACAGTGTTTTCAAGACCAACATAACCTCAGGAACATATACGGCTACGGGATTGAATGCAAATACGACTTACATAATTGGTACAAAGACCGTGGATACAGTTGGGAATATAAATGCTACTACGATCACTGATTCGGCAACAACATCAGCGGATACCACACCCCCGGCAAGTGTTACTGCTCTTGGTGAAACAGCAACCGGTGAAACAAGCATCACCTGGTCATGGACAAATCCATCGGATTCAGACTTCGATCATGTTGAAGTGTATCTTGATAGTGTTTTCAAGACCAACGTAACATCGGGAACATACACTGCTATAGGATTGAATGCAAGCACAACGTATACCATCGGCACAAAGACAGTGGATACAACAGGTAACATGAATGGCACAACAATCACTGATTCTGCAATAACCTCCGCCGATGTAACACCTCCAGTAAGTGTTACTGCTCTTGGTGAAACAGCCACGGGTGAAACAAGCATAACCTGGTCATGGACAAATCCGTCGGATTCAGACTTTGATCATGTTGAAGTGTATCTTGACAGCGTTTTCAAGACCAATGT